>NZ_JARPVX010000043.1:0-21544 GCF_033947565.1 Lichenihabitans sp. Uapishka_5 | reverse complement strand
GGCCTCCACCACGGCAGCCTCCTTGGCGATCCAGGGCTTGTCGAAGGCAGACCGACCCGCCTCGGGCGCGAGCGTGACGGCGGCGGCGGCCGGCACCGGACGCAGCAGCGCCTCGGCCATCCGGCGACCTTCCGGCCAGGCGTCGCCGCCCTGAACCAGGACCGCAACCGGAACCTGCACGATGCGATGCAGGGTGGCGCGGGCCAGCGCCGGGTCGGCCTCCGCCAACCCGGCCGCGAGGTGGTCGCGCTCGGCCGCCAGCAGAATCACGAACCCTGGGCGGTCGAAGCACAGGTGGGCCGCCTCGAGATAGGCCGCGGCCTCCTTGGGCGACAGCCGCTCGAAACCGTCGAGCGCCACGATCAGGCGGGCCGGCGCACCGCCCTGCGGGGCCGCCAGGATGGCCGACGACAGGCTGGCGAAAAAACTCCGGGCCGCGCCGGCCGGGCTCGCATCGCCGAGGCCCGCCAAGGCACGGCCGGATGTCGGCCCCGCAGCGCCGGCGAGGCGTCGTTCCGCCTCGGCGGCCCGGCTGCTCGCCTGTTCCAGGTCGCGGCTCAGCGCCTCGACGCGGCGCGCCTGATGGGCCACCAGCCCGTCGAGGTCGTGACGCCGGGCATCGAGGTCGCCTTGCAGAAGCGTAACGCCCCGGGCGATAGGCTGGACGAACCGCAACGCCCGCACCACATTGATGGCGAGTGCCACCACACCGGCGAGTTGCAACAGCTGGTGGAGGGGCGCGAGCCAGCCCCTATGGGCGCCGAGCCAGTCGACCGTCGGCCCCATCTTGTCGTTGCTGGACCGCAAGGCCTCCAGCAACCCATCGCCATGCTCCATCAGCGAGCCGAGCAGCCCCGTGGCGACAAAGAAACCGATGCCGACCGCCAACAAACGCAGCTGGCCACGATAAGCCCAGAACGCGGAGGCAAAGCCGAGACCGCGCCCAAGGCCCGGCTCGGCCGCGTCGCGCACGGCTTCCTTGAAGGCCAGGAGGGGGTCGCCCGCAAAGCCGAAGCGTCGCATCGCACGGTCGATGCGGCCGCGATTGGCGCGCGCATAGGCATCGACGCGCGAACCGGACTCGTCGAACAACACCGTTTCGACGATCCGCGCCTGACGGGCGGTCGATTCGTCGAGGCGACGACGCTCCTCGTCGAGGCGCTGGCGCGCCGTGCCGAGCCGCTCGTCGGCCTCCCGGGCCGTGGCCTGGGGGTCGCCGAGCCCATGCGTGGCCTCGGCCGCGACAGCCGGGTAAGCCTCGACGAGCCCGTCATGGGCTTGCTGCAGCAGCGAGCGATAAGGATCACGGCCCGGCTCGGCCCGGATCAGCAACGTGCCGGCGCCGGCCACGAAGGGGGTCGCGATCCCGGCCGCACCCGCTGCATCGCCGAGCGCCGAAACCGCGTCGAGGGTAGCGCCGAGCAGGCTCGACTTGCCGGAACCAGGAGGGCCAAACAATCCGACGCAGAGCGGGGTCGCGGCCGCACGGTGCAGCGCGAGGTCGGCCAGGAAGGCCGCAAGTGGCGCGCTCGACGGCACGCCGTCGGCCGCATCGGCCGTGAACAAAGCCGGCGGCAGCCGGGCCGGCTGGGGCGCGGCTGCCACCGGGCGCTCGGCCACACCCTGCAAAGCCTGATCGGTCACACTCACGCGCGGTCTCCCTCGATGGCCCATCGATGCCAGAGATTCGGCTCGGACACGGGACCATCGGCGCTTCAAGCATCGATCCGTGGCGAGGATCGGGCAGAGCGCCGAAGCGTCCGCCTTGTCGAGCAGAGCCTGTCCTGTTAGGGCAACGGGTAACCTCCGATCCGTCACGAAGCAACGAGTGTCCCCGTCCATGGCGGCCAATCAGTTCGTCTACCACATGCAGGGTCTGACCAAGACCTACTCGACCGGCAAGAAGGTGCTGGACGACGTCCATCTGTCCTTCTACCCGGACGCCAAGATCGGCGTGCTGGGCATCAACGGCGCCGGCAAGTCGACGCTGCTGCGCATCATGGCCGGCATCGACAAGGAATATACCGGCGAAGGCTTCGTGGCCGAAGGCGTGCGGGTCGGCTACCTGCCGCAGGAGCCGCAACTCGACGAGGCCTTGGACGTGCGCGGCAACGTCATGAAGGGCGTGGCGCCCAAGCAGGCGATCCTCGATCGCTACAACGAGCTCGCCACGAACTATTCGGACGAAACCGCCGACGAAATGGCGCTGCTGCAGGACGAGATCGAGGCCCAGGGCCTGTGGGACCTCGACAGCCAGGTCGAGCAAGCCATGGACGCGCTCGGCTGCCCGCCGGACGACTGGGAAGTGTCGAAGCTGTCGGGCGGCGAGCGTCGCCGCGTCGCCATGTGCAAGCTGCTGCTCGAGAAGCCCGAGATGCTGCTGCTCGACGAGCCAACCAACCATCTCGACGCCGAGACCGTGAACTGGCTCGAAGGGCACCTGAAGGATTATCCGGGCGCCATTCTGACCGTCACCCACGATCGCTACTTCCTCGACAATCTGACGAGCTGGATCCTCGAGCTCGATCGTGGCCGGGGCATTCCGTACCAGGGCAATTATTCGGCCTGGCTGAAAGCCAAGCAGAAGCGCCTGTCGCAGGAAAAGAGCGAGGACGAGTCCCGCACCCGCGCCATCGAGGCGGAAAGCGAGTGGATCTCCTCCTCGCCCAAGGCCCGTCAGTCGAAGTCGAAGGCGCGCATCCAGCGCTACGAGGATCTCGTCATTAAGCAGAACGACAGGGTTCCGTCCTCGACCCAGATCGTCATCCCGGTGGCCGAGAAGCTCGGCAACAAGGTGGTGGAGTTCGAGGGCCTGTCGAAGGCCTTCGGCGAGAAGCTGCTGATCGACAACCTCAGCTTCCGGTTGCCGCCCGGCGGCATCGTGGGCGTCATCGGCCCGAACGGCGCCGGCAAGACGACCTTGTTCCGCATGATCACCGGCCAGGAAAAGCCCGACGGCGGCACCATCGAGGTGGGCGAGACCGTGAAGCTCGGCTACGTCGACCAGAGCCGCGACTCACTCGACGATTCCAAGAACGTCTGGGAGGAAATTTCGGGCGGTGCCGAGATCATCTATCTCGGCAAGCGCGAGATCAATTCGCGGGCTTATTGCGGCTCCTTTAACTTCAAAGGGCCCGACCAGCAGAAGAAAGTCGGGGCACTGTCGGGCGGTGAGCGCAACCGCGTGCACCTCGCCAAGATGCTGAAGTCAGGCGCCAACCTGCTGCTGCTCGACGAGCCGACGAACGACCTCGATGTCGAGACGCTGCGGGCCTTAGAATCGGCGCTGACCGAATATGCCGGCTGCGCCGTCATCATCAGCCACGATCGCTTCTTCCTCGACCGCATCGCCACCCACATGCTGGCTTTCGAGGGCGACAGCCACGTGGAATGGTTCGAGGGCAACTTCCAGGATTACGAAGAAGACAAGAAGCGCCGGTTGGGCGTCGCCGAGCTCATCCCGCATCGGATGAAGTACAAGAAGTTCGCGCGGTAGCTCATAGGTTTTGGGACGCGGCGCTTTCAACTTACCGGCGCTTCAGCGCACCGGTTCAGTTCGGCCGCGTCCACCCGTTCAGACAACGCGGTGACGCAGCCATGCTGCCGCAGTGGCCAAGCGGTCGAGGAGCACGAAGCTGAAGAACACACTGAGATCGTACATGATAAAGTGGTAGCGGGTGACCGGCTGAACGAGGGCGAAGGGCAGTGCCGAGACAACCAGAAGGATGACGCCGTATTGATACCGGCTATCCAGTCTGAGGACGGCATAGACACATCCTGCGAGGCCGGCAAAGGAGTAGAACCAAGTCATAGCCAGCCAGAAGTAATCTCTCGGCCGGAGCGGGTCGCTCGAGAATATCTGCAACACCCATGATGGCGGGAAGGCGTACTCAATGAGATGTCGCATCCCGAGACGCACAACGTCTTGAGGGTGTGAGTTCATCCAAGCCTTTGCGGTTTGCCCCAGTTGTTCGGCGTAAGGGTCCTCGCCACCAGCTGCCCTCATCTTGGCGTAGGCCTTGTCCGTCACATTCGGGTGTATGTCCGTGTAACGCTGCTCGAATGTAGTTCGCCCATCACCCTCAACTGCGGCAGGGTGGAAAGCCAGAGCAAGTTCGAGTCCTAAATTGCTGCGAAGCAGAATCGGCTTACCCAGCAAGGCCTCGTTGCGGATTGTCCACGGTACGATAAAGATTCCAAGGGCTATTGCGGCGAGGGCGCCTGTGCCAAACCAACGCCGCGGCGGGATCCTACGCAGCGCCAGCAAGCCCAGGCATACGTATCCCGCGACGCCGAGTTGCGGACTTATGAAAAATAACAGCGCATTGAGAAGTACCAACCCGAATATCTCGGTCCAGGTGATCGCAACCCGGCCGTGAAGCGTCACCAAGGTGAGCAGCAGGGCCGCCGCCACCATGACCGCATACCCCCCTTCCCAAAAGCGAAAGTCCTCGGTCTCGAGGTGGATATTCAAGGGAATCAAGCAAAGCGCGAAGAGCGCCGTCAAGCGGGCCCCACGAGACATCCCCAAAGCCGCGAATGCATAGAAGAACAGGACGTAGCCCGCCATGGTGACGGCCACAGCAAGAAGCGTGAGCACTACCGTCGCGGCCGGCGTATCGATGCCGAACAGATGGTAGACACCGGCCGCAATACTGACCGGAATGGGTAGGAGATGTGCTGTCGGCAATCCATCGGGCGGATAAACGGTGTTGGGCGGACGGTAGACACTGCTAATCATACCATTCAGTGCAAGGCCTACAGCTCCGTTATGTGCCTCCCCTAAATTCAATCCTGGTATGCCGATCTGCCGGATGGCCCAGACCAGCCTGGGAACCGACCCAAGAAAGACGGCACACAGGATCAGAATAAGATCATTTGGTCTACGATGACGGCGTTGATGCTTCGATACGTGGGGCAACACCCCACGGGGGTCGACTGCAGACATCCACACTCTCTCATTCAAAGGAAGCTATGTCGGACCTTGGTATCTCACGTCACGGTCGGGAGCCAAGGGTTTACCTCCAATCTGGCGACCCAAGGTCAATGATGGGAATATCGGTCAGCAAGCCAGGCAGTGCATCTCCGGGACGTCAACCAACCAAGCTAAATTATTCGTGCGCTTCTCGACGTTCCATTGCGTGACGCGCATGTTTCATGCTGTGTGCATGGAGCAATATCGATAGATTTTTATCTTTCCAGGGATCCGATGCAGAATTCTAGCAGCGTTATGCCAACACGATCGCCTGAAGTCGCGGAACAGCAAATTGCGATCCTGGTGCCTTGCTACAACGAGGCATTGACAATTCGAAATGTGGTTGAAGGCTTCCGACGAAACCTGCCGCAAGCCCAGGTATATGTTTTTGACAATAACAGCACGGACGACACGGTGGCAGTGGCTAAATCAGCCGGTGCGATCGTCCGGCATGTGCAACGCCAGGGCAAAGGGCATGTTGTTCGACGCATGTTCGCCGATATCGACGCTGACTGCTACATCCTCGTTGACGGCGATGACACCTACGACCCGGACGCTTCCGGGCAAATTGCCAGCATGGTGCTGGAGCAGGATTTTGACTTCGTCAACGTATCCCGCGTGTCCGATGCCGTTGAAGCCTATCGGCGGGGTCATCGTCTCGGCAACGTCGTGCTGACGGGACTGGTACGCTTGTTCTTCGGTCGCGAATCCACCGATATGCTATCGGGCTACAAGGCCCTGTCGCGACGCTTCGTTAAGTCTTTCCCGGCCATGTCGCACGGCTTCGAAACTGAAACCGAACTAACGGTTCACGCGCTTGAAATGCGCATGACTATGGGCGAAGTGTCTGCGCAATATCGCGAACGCCCGAGCGGGTCCACCAGCAAACTGAGGACCTATCAGGATGGAACGCGTATCCTCTTGCTCATCGCCCGCTTGGTCAAAGATGAGCGGCCGGCGCAGTTTTTTGGCTTCGTAGGCTTGTTCCTGATTCTCCTTGGTGCTGGTCTTAGCATCCCAGTCATTCTCACCTACGTCGAAACTGGACTCGTGCCCCGACTGCCGACAGCTGTTCTCAGTGTTGGTACCGTGGTACTCGGATGGCTATCCATTTTCACGGGCATAATACTCGACGTCGTCGCAAAAATGCGCCGAGAGGTGAAGCGCCTGACCTATTTGGCGACGCCAAGGCCAAGCCGGTGATGGCTTGGGGATCCCCGAGGCGTCTGGGATTTGTGTCGCAACTCCTACAATCGCAGTTTGTCCGCTTCTGCATCATAGGAGCGGTAGGATTTGTGACTGACGCCTCTGTCCTCATGGCGTTGATCCATTGGGGCTCGCTTCATCCTCTTGCGGCCCGACTTGGCTCGTTCGCCTGCGCCGTAGTGGTCACATTCGAGTTGAACCGACGTTGGACGTTCCGCGACAGTGGCGAGCGAGCGTATCTCGGCATGCTAGCAAAATATCTCGGCGTTCAAGGCATCGGATTCATCCTAAATCTTGCCATTTATACGGGGATTTATTTCCTTCTACGTCCTGCGTCCAGCGCGCCGCTTATCGCCTTGGCATTAGCCTCGATCGTCGCTTTATTTCTGAATTACCTAGGCGCACGCCTCGTCGTATTTCAGACCAAACGTGGTTCAATGAGGACGTAGCTCATCCTAGTGTGAAGCGAACCTAGAGCTCAATCGATCGGCAGGTCGCCGATGAACCCGGCTTCCTGTTCGACGATCGGGGCTGCGCCCATGCAGCTCTTGTCGGCGGCCCGGTTGACGACCTGGCAGACCCGGATGGTGGCATCGAGGTCGGCGTCGCTGACGCCGCCCAGCACGCGGTCGCGCAACTCAGCAAGCACCTTTTCGGCTTCCTCGGCCAGGCGAACACCGGCCAAGGTCAGCCAGATCGTCTTGGCCCGCCGGTCGTTCGGGTCGTCCTTGCGAACCAGGAGCCCCGCGGCGCTCAATTCGTCGAGTAAACGCACCAGTGAGGTGCCTTCAATGCCGATGTAGCTCGCCAGGGTGATCTGGCGCACGCCGCCGCCAAGGCGATGCACCCAGACAAGCGCCGAGGCCCTGGCCTGCGAAATGTCGTGATCCGCCAACGCGACCTGGGCCAGCTTCCGCCAGCGACGGCTGGCCTGGACCATGGTGGCCATGATGGCGTGGCGTTCTTTCTCCGCGTCGGTCATCACAAAGGTATCGCAGAGCCGGTGGGGCTCTTCAACGCGAAACGGGAGCAGACCGAGCCGCTCCCACATCAAATTCCGTTTAAACCCCAACCGCTAAGGCGGAGGGAAGAACCGACAAACCCCTTAGTTCGGGCTCATCGTCCCCTTGGCGTGGTTGAACATAGGGTTTTGACCATCGACATCCTGCGATGCATTGGGGTCTGCCTTGGCGTCGCGCGGGTCCATCTGCATGTAGTGCGGATAAGAAGCCACGTAAGTGCCGCCGGCAGCCGGCGTTGCCGGCTCACTGCCCGACATCGTGCCCTTTGCATGGTTGAACAGGGCATCGTCGCTCGAGCTCGCCTGCGTCTGGGTGTCTCGCTTTTCTTCCTGCATGTAGGGGCGCGACGCCGCCGCACCGGCGGAGGAAGACTCGGCAGGGGCCCCGCTCATGGTGCCTTTGGCATGGTTGAAATACGCATCGTCATCGGCATAGGCCGGGGCCGCACTGGCCAGAACAGCGCCTGCGATCATCAACGACGCCGTGGTGCCTGCAATCAGAAAACGCATGATGGTCTCCTCATAATTTTTCCACCACACATTTATCTGCATATCATGTGGATGCAAATCACTTGGATGTGATCGATCTTGGCTTGGCCCTGTCAGGTTTCAGCTTGGATCGGCAGCGCTCCTTTGCAGTGTCGCGGCCAGCGCCATGGCGCGATCGCCAGAATGTCGCCGCGCAACGTCAACGTCGACGCCCAAGGGTTGCGGGCCAGCCACACGGCTGCGGCCCGCGCGATGCGACGCCCCTGGGCCGGTGTGACGGCCGTCGCGGCTTCCACCAAGGTCGGACGCGCCTTGACCTCGACGAAGATCACGCAGCCGCCACGCCGCAGCACGAGGTCGATCTCGCCGCCGCGCACCGCATAACGGCGGGCCAGCACGCGGTAGCCCTGTAGGGCCAGCCATATCAGGGCGATCCGCTCGGCCCGGTGGCCCGCCAGAAAGGTGCGTCGGCGCCGGTCCGGGTCGTGACCGAGACCCATGCTACCGGTCGCGGCGTCCGGCCACGAGGGCCAGGGCGCGGGCGTAAACCTCGCGGCGCGGCAGCCCGGTTTCGGCCGCCACCACGGCGGAGGCGTCCTTGACGCCGAGCCGGTCGAGCGCGGCCAGCAGCTTCGCCTCGACCGCATCGGCATCGACCGGCACGCCGCCCGCCGGCGGCGGCCCGACCAGCAGCACGATCTCGCCCTTCGGCGGATCTTCATCGGCCAAAGCGGCGGCAAGCGTCGGCAGGGGCGCCCGACGCACAGTCTCGAAATGCTTGGTCAGTTCCCGGGCCAGCGCCGCGTCGCGCTCGCCCAGCACGGTCGCGAGGTCGGCCACGGTTTCGGCCACCCGGCGGCCCGATTCGAAGAACACCAGCGTCCCCGGCACGGCCGCGAGGTCGGCGATGCGGGCCCGTCGTGCGGCGCTCTTCGCGGGCAGGAAGACTTCGAAGAAGAACAGGTCGGTCGGCAGGCCCGCCACCACCAGGGCCGCCAGAACCGCCGAGGCGCCCGGCACCGGCACCACCGGCAGCCCCGCCGCGACGGCCTCGGCCACGAGTTTGTAGCCCGGGTCGGACACGAGCGGCGTGCCGGCGTCCGACACCAGCGCCAGGGTGCCGCCGGCCGCGAGCCGCGCCAGGAGCTGCGGCCGCATCGCGGCCGCATTATGCTCGTGATAGGCCATCAGCGGGGTCGCGATGCCATAATGGGCCAGCAGCACCTTGGTGACCCGGGTGTCCTCGGCCACGACGACATCGGCGGCCGCCAGGGTCGCGACGGCGCGGAACGAGATGTCGCCAAGATTGCCGATCGGGGTCGCCACCACATGCAGTCCCGGCGGCAGCGGTTCCGCCTCGGCCCGCAGCCCCAGTGCCGTGAAGCCCGCCGACGAGGCTCGGCTGCCGTCGCCCTTCTGCCCCGAACCTTTGATCACGCGCATCTCCCGTCCCGGCCTGTCCTACCGGACAACCCGAAAGCCGGAAAGAATGGCGGCCCGTGAAATCGCCATGGACCCGGATGATCGACGAGCGGGTTTGCCCGACGGACGCGATGTACCGTAAACAAGGCTGGAGGCGGCGTGGCGGCAGGCATTCCGGAGCAACGAGGGGTCGGCATGGGTGTGGTTCGGGGGCTGAGGGCGATGGGGACGGCCGCAAGCATCGCGGCCCTGGTGGCGGGTTGTAGCCAGATCGGGGTGGGAGGAGCGACGCCGCCCACGAGCGACACGCTGTCGGCCCCGCTGGCGCCCGTCCAGTCCAAGCCCCTGGCCAGCGTGGCGCCGACCGCGATCGGTTCCGGTCCGACCAAGATCGCCCTGGTGCTGCCGTTGACCCAGAATGGCGCCCCGAGCGGGGTCGGTACGGCGCTGCGCAACGCCGCCGAGCTGGCTTACGCGGAATCCGGCTCGACCGGGTTGACGATCCTGGTCAAGGACGACCATGGCACGCCCGATGGCGCCCGCGACGCCACCCAGGCGGCGCTCGGCGAAGGCGCCGAGATGATCCTCGGGCCGCTGTTCGCCGGCGACGTGCGCGAGGCCGCGCGGGTCGCCAAGGCAGCCAACCGGCCGGTGATCGGCTTTTCGACCGACTCGGGCGCGGCCTCGAATGGGGTCTACCTCCTGTCGTTCCTGATCGAGAACTACGTCGATCGCATCGTCGATTATGCGGCCCAGCAGGGCAAGAAGAGCTTCGCGGCGCTGGTGCCGGAAAACGACTACGGCAATGTGGCCCTGGCGGAGTTCCAGGCCGCGGCGGCACGACGCGGCGTCCGGGTCGAGGCGATCGAGCGTTATGCCCCGGGTCAGGCAGGCCCCGCGATCCAGCGCATCGCCGGCGACCTGCCGCGCATCGATGCCTTGTTCATCCCCGAGGGGGCAGACGCCATGGCGAGCGTGGCCCAGACCCTGCAGGCCAACACCATCGACAGCCACAAGGTGCAGATCCTCGGCACCGGGGTTTGGAACGACGCACGGGTGTTGAAGCTGCCGGCCCTGCAGGGTGCCTGGTTCGCGACACCCGAGAACACCGGCTTCAACGCCTTTGCGGGCCGCTACCGGGCCAAGTTCGGCAACGACCCGGCCCGCATCGCGACCTTGTCCTACGACGCGGTGTCCCTGGTGGCGGCCCTGGCGCGGACTCAAGGGGCCAATCGCTTCACCGACGGCACCCTGACCAATGCTTCGGGTTTCAACGGGGCCGACGGTGTGTTCCGGTTCCGCCCGGACGGCCTGAACGAGCGCGGCCTTGCGGTGCTGGCCATCAACAACGGCAGTGCCACCACGGTGAGCCCGGCGCCGCGCACCTTTTCGGCGACCGCCTCGGCGCAATGATGCGAGCCGCGCCAAAGCGGCCGCTACCCGTTTGGACCCGAAAGACTGGCCGATGCCTGAAACGCTGATGAACCCGCCGGCCAGCGCTGGCCGCTACACAGCCGTGGCTCAGGTGTTCCACTGGCTGATGGCGGGGCTGATGTTCGCGGTGTTGCCGCTCGCCTGGGTGATGATCAACATGCCCCGCACGGCCGAAACCCGCGAGGATGTTTATACGCTGCACAAATCCGTCGGCCTGACGATCCTGGCCCTGGCGGTGGTGCGCCTCGCCTGGCGGGCCCGCCATCCGGCGCCGCCGCTGCCGCGCAGCCTTTCAACCTGGGAGCGCGTGTCGTCGCATGTGTCCCATTGGCTGCTTTACCTCATCCTGTTCGGCATGCCGGTCAGCGGCTACATGATCTCCGCCGCGGGCGGCCATCCTGTCACCTATTTCTGGCTGTTCACCGTGCCGGGGCTGCCCCGCAGCGACGCCGTCGTGCAGGCCGGCATCTGGCTGCATGCTGTGACGGGCCAATGGCTGGTTTATGCCCTGATCGTCACCCACGTGCTGGCCACCGCCTGGCATGTGGCGGTGCGCCGGGACGGCATTCTCGACCGGATGATGCCGGCGCAACGCGCCGGCTGAGGCCCGACACGCGCGGAGATGTCGCTGGACGCCGACCCCGCGCGGCCCCTGGCCGGCAGCCCGGTGCCGCGCGATGTGTTGGGCATGGCTTTCGGGGATGGCGGAATGAGCGGGACGACACAGGGCAAGCGGCGCAGGGTGGCGGTGATCACCGGCGGCACACAGGGGATCGGCCGGGCGACCGCCCAGGCCTTTTCCAGGGACGGCTGGGCGGTGGCGGTGCTGAGCCGCGGCGAAGCCCGCCTTCGCGCCACCGAGACGGAACTCGCGGCTCTGGGCGCTCCGGTGTTGGCCTTGAAGGTGGATGTCACCGATGTTGCGGCGCTTGATGCCGCGGCCGAACGCATCGAGGCCGAGCTCGGGCCGATGGCCGTATGGGTCAACAACGCCATGGCCACGGTTGTGGCCCCCGCCGACAAGATCACGCCCGAGGAATGGCGTCGCGTCACCGATGTGACCTACCACGGCCAGGTGTTCGGCACCCTGGCGGCGCTGCGGCACATGCGGCCGCGCAACCTCGGCCATATCATCCAGGTGTCGTCGGGGCTCGCCATCCGGTCGGCGCCGCTGCAGGCCGCTTATTGCGGCGCCAAGGCCGCCGTGACGGGATTCACCGACAGCCTGCGGGCCGAGCTGATCCACGACGCTTCGGCGGTGGAGCTGACGACGGTGTATCTGCCGGCCGTCAACACTCCGCAATTCGACCGGTCGCGCAACCACACGGGTCAGGCCCAGAATGCGCCCGACCCCGTCTACGATCCCCGGCTTTGTGCCGCTGCAATCCTGGCAGCCGCGCGCACGCCGACCCGGGAGGTCTGGGTTGGCCGCTCGGTGCTCGAGATGGCGGCGGCCCAGCGGCTGGCGCCCGGCTTCGCGGACCAGCAGGCCGCCAAGATGTGGGAGGCGCAGTTGCGCGACGGCCCGCCGTCGATGCCTGAGGGCAACCTGTTCGAGGCGCCGATGGGCGACCCCGGCATCGACGGGCCCTTCGCGGACCGGGTGAAGCCGACCACCCAGGAATTCTTCACCTCGCGGACCCGGGATGTGGCGGTCGCGGGTCTCACCGGGCTTGCGGGTCTGGTGGCGCTTGGCGCCGGCCCGCTCCGCAAGGCGATGCGGCGGAGCTGACCGAGGGTGCCGTCACGCCCCCGCGGTGCTGGCGTCGCCGCTGCCGAGATCCGGCGGGTCGGCAGCCTCGACCTCCTCGCTGATGGCCGCGACCTGATCGCGGATGCCGCGGCTGGCCATCAGCACCTCGACCAGAAAGGTCGCCAGCGCCGATCCGGTGCAGATGAGCGCGAAGCCGAAGGCGGCGAACAGCGACGTGACGACCGCCTGGTTGCGCAAGGTGCCGACAAACAACAACAACGCCGCCATACAGGTGGCGCCGCCCCCGACCGCCCCGAGGATGACGGCGGAGTCGAGCAGGTGAGACCGGCGTCGCAGGAATTTCAGGCGCCGTTGCAGGGTGGCTCGGCGGCCGGCATCGGGGGCCTGTTCCAGCTTGTCCGATACCGAATGAACGAGATCGGCCACCCGGGCCAGGCGGGACGAGAAGACGCCGAGCAGCGATGCGATGCCGGACAAAAGGAAAACGGGCGTCAGCGCCACCTGGATGACATGCGCCACCTCGTCGATGCTGCGCGCCAATCCGAAATCATCCTGCATCCCGGCCGTCCTGGGGCTGTCACGTGCTGCCGCGTGCTCTACGACAGGGCCGCCGCATGAGCCAGCCTGATGCCGCCTCCCCTGAGACGGCAATCCGGGCCGCCGTGATCGGCGCCGGCGGCGCGATCGGCCGCGCCCTGGTGGCGCGGCTGGCCGCCGACCCGCGCTTCGCCGCCGTGCATGCCTTGTCCCGGCACCCCGCGGCAGTGGCCGACACCCCCCGCGTGGTGCCGGGCTTGATCGACGTCGGCGATCCCCCCAGCATCGAGGCGGCGGCGCGCGCCATCGCGACCCCGCTGCACCTCGTGATCGTCGCGACGGGGCAGCTGCACGACGGGGAGCGCGGCCCCGAGCGTGCCCTGAAGCAGCTCGACCCGGACTGGCTCGCCCGCAGCTTTGCGCTCAACACCATCGGGCCGGCGCTGGTGCTCAAGGCCTTTGCGCCCCTGCTGCCGCGGCAGGGCCGAGCCGCCATCGCGGTGTTGTCGGCCCGCGTCGGCAGCATCACGGACAACCGCAGCGGCGGCTGGTACGGTTATCGCGCCTCCAAGGCGGCGCTCAACATGATGGTGCGGTGCGCCGCCATCGAGATCGGCCGGACGCGGCCCGAGGCGCTGTGTGTGTCGCTGCACCCCGGCACGGTCGATAGCGGCCTCAGCCGGCCGTTCCAGGGTCATGTGGCGCCCGACGCCTTGTTCACGCCCGAGCGCTCGGCCGCGCATCTGCTCGACGTGCTGGATGGCTTGACGCCGGCCCAAAGCGGTCGCTGCTTTGCCTGGGACGGCGCCGAGATCCCGCCCTGAGCGAACGCCCCGCGACACCACCCCGCATTCCGTCTGGGGCCCCTGGCAGCGCAGATTTGAACGCCTATAATGTAGACTTCCGACACTGAAGGGGGCGATATGCGCTTCACCATCAATGGCCGGGATGTCGAGACCGCGTTTGATCCACGCGTGTCGCTGCTCGACCTCCTGCGCGACCATCTCGATCTCACCGGCACCAAAAAGGGCTGCAACCAGGGCGCATGTGGCGCTTGTACGGTTCTGGTCGACGGCGAGCGGATCAACTCCTGCCTGGCACTCGCGGTGCAATATCAGGGCCGCGCCATCACCACTGTGGAAGGCCTCGAGGCCGACGGTGTTCTGCATGATCTGCAGCGCGCCTTTATCGAACACGACGGTTTCCAGTGCGGCTATTGCACGCCCGGCCAGCTTTGTTCGGCGATCGGCATGGTGGCCGAAACGCGGCGCGGCATGCCGAGCGTCGTCACGGCCGACCTCGCGGCCGACACCGTTACGCTCGACCACGACGAATTGCGCGAACGCATGAGCGGCAATCTATGCCGCTGCGGCGCTTATAACGGCATCGTCGATGCCATCGCGGCCACCTATGCCGGAGAGGCCGCGTGAACCCGTTCTCCTACGCCCGACCCGACGACGTTCCGGCCGCCATCCGCATGGCCGGGGAAACGGCCGGCACCAAGTACCTCGGTGGCGGCACCAACCTGGTCGACCTGATGCGCGAGTCGATCGAGGCGCCCGACGCGCTCGTCGACGTCACAGGCCTGTCGAAGGCCATCACCCGCAACCCCGACGGCGGCCTGACCATCGGGGCGGGCGTCAGCAACAGCGCCGTGGCGCTCGATGCGACGGTGCGGCGCGAGTTTCCCATGCTGGCGCGTGCCATCCTGGCCGGAGCCAGCGGGCAGATCCGCAACATGGCGACGGTCGGCGGCAATGTTTTGCAGCGCACCCGCTGCCTGTATTTCTATGATGAGGCGGCGCGCTGCAACAAGCGTCAGCCGGGGGCCGGCTGCGACGCCATCGATGGCTTCAACCGCATCCATGCCATCCTCGGCGCCTCGCCGTCCTGCGTGGCCACCCATCCGTCCGACATGTGCGTCGCCCTGGCGGCGCTCGATGCCGATGTGCATCTCGAAGGCCCGGACGGCGCCCGCACGGTGAAGCTGACCGACCTGATCCGCCTGCCGGGCGGCCATCCCGACGTCGAGACCGAGTTGAAGCCGCAGGAACTCATCACGGCGATCGGCGTGCCACCCTTGGGCTTCGGCCGGCGCTCGACCTATCGCAAGGTGCGCGACCGGGCCAGCTATGCCTTTGCGCTGGTGTCGGTGGCGGCGGCCCTCGACGTCGGCCCCGATGGGCGGGTCCGCGACGTGCGGCTGGCGCTCGGTGGGGTCGCCCACAAGCCATGGCGGGCCACAACGGCCGAAGCCACCCTGCGGGGCCAGCCCGCCACTGCTGCGGCTTTCGCGGCTGCGGCCGATGCTGAACTCGTCGGAGCCGTGCCGTTGCGCGACAATGGCTTCAAGATTGAACTGAGCCGGCGCGTGATCGTGGCCGTGCTCGACGAACTCGCGGGAGCCGGACAATGAGCATCGCGGAAGACGCCAAGCAGGCCATCAAGGGCGCAGCCCAGGCCGTCATGCAGAAGGCGGTCGAGCTTGCGCCCGATCGGTTGATTCCGGGCGGCCGGCCCGATCCGCTGATCCGCCAGCAGCATGGGCTCATCGGCGCCTCGATCTCGCGGATCGACGGCCCCGTCAAGGTGCGCGGCGCCGCGCGTTTCGCGGCCGAGGTGCCGTTGCCCGGCATGCTTTATGCGGCCCTGGCCTATGGCACGGTCGCGAAAGGGCGCATCGCCACGCTCGACACCGGTGCGGCCGAGCGCGCGCCGGGCGTCGCCCTTGTGATGACTCATCGCAACGCGCCCCGCATGAAGCCGATGCCGTTGTTCATGACGGCCCCGAAGGCCACGGGCGGCAACGACCTGCCGATCATGCAGGACGACCGCATCTACTGGAACGGTCAGGCCATCGCCGTGGTGCTGGCCGACACGCAGGAACAGGCCGACCATGCCGTGGCGCTGATCGAGGCCACCTACGAGGCCGAGCCGGCTGTCGTGGGGTTCGCCGAAGCGCGCGCCCAAGGCACCGAGCCCGGCATGTTCATGGGCCAGCCGTTGAAGATGGAGATCGGCGACGCCGAGGCAGCCTTCAAAGCGGCGCACCACCGCCTCGAGGCCACCTACACGACGCCGCGTCACAACCACAACCCGATCGAGCTGCATGCGGCGACGCTTGCCTGGGACGGCGACGCGCTGACGATTCACGACGCCACCCAGGCGGTGGCCCACACGGCTTGGTCGGTGGCGCAAATCTTCAGCCTCGACGAATCGCAAGTGCATGTGTCGTCGCCCTATGTCGGCGGCGGCTTCGGCTCGAAGACGCTGTGGGATCATCAGGTGCTGGCCGCCGCGGCCGCAAAGCTCGCCGGTCGTCCGGTGCGCATCGTCTTGTCGCGTGAGGGTGTATTCCGGCTGGTGGGCGGACGCAGTCTGACCGAGCAGCGGGTTGCCCTCGGGGTCAGCGAGGATGGCCGTTTCGACGCGATGATTCACACCGGTACCGTGTCGATGACGCGCCACAACGCTCTGCCGGAGCCCTTCATCCAGGGCACCAAGGGCGCCTATGCGTCGAAGACGTTCAAGCTCGACGTCGAGGTGGCCTATCTCGACGCCCTCGCCAACACCTTCATGCGGGCGCCGGGCGAAGCCGTCGGCACCTTCGCGATGGAAAGCGCCATCGACGAGCTCGCCCATCAGATCGGCGTCGATCCGATCGAATTGCGCCTGCGTAACGAACCCGAAAAGGACCCGATCTCCGGGGCGCCGTTCTCGTCGCGCCATATCGTGGAAGCCTACCGGTCGGGTGCCGAGCGCTTCGGCTGGGCGCGGCGCGATCCCGTGCCGGGCACGCGACGCGAAGGCGAATGGCTCGTCGGCATGGGGGTCGCAAGCTCGACCTACCCTTACAACCGCATGCCGGGCGGGGCCGCGCGGATCAGGCTCGGCCAGGACGGGCGCGCTACCGTGTCGATCGCCGCGCATGAGATGGGAATGGGCACCGCAACGGCGCAGACCCAGGTGGCGGCGGCGCGGCTCGGCCTCGCGATGGCGGATGTCGACTTCCGCTACGGCGATTCGAGCCTGCCGGGCGTGGTGCTGGCCGGCGGTTCGCAGCAAACGGCCTCGATCGGCGCGGCCGTGATGGCGGCCCACGCTGCGCTGCTCACCGAACTGCTGCGGCTCGCCGGCAACGATTCGCCGCTGGCCGGCTTGTCGGCCGACGAAGTCGAGGGTCGCGACGGCGGCCTCGCCAAGCGTGACGACCCGACGCGGCACGAAACCTATGCCTCCATCCTGGCGCGCGCCGGGCGCGACGAGGTGAGCGTCGAGGCCGAAGGGCCGCCGCCGCTCGAGACCCAGCACTGGTCGATGCATTCGCATGGCGCGATGTTCTGCGAGGTGCGGGTCAACGCCGTCACGGGCGAGCCGCGGGTGAGCCGGTTCCTGGGCTCCTTCGATTGCGGGCGCATCCTCAACCCGAAAACGGCGGCGAGCCAGTTCCGGGGCGGCATCATCATGGGCCTTGGCCTCGCGCTGACCGAGGAAACCTTCTTCGACGAGCGCAGCGGCCGGGTGATGAATCCGAGCCTGGCCGAATACCACGTGCCGGTGCAGCTCGACGTGCCCCGGATCGAGGTGATGTGGACCGACATTCCCGACCCGCATGCGCCGATGGGCGCCCGCGGCATCGGCGAGATCGGCATCACGGGCGTCGGCGCCGCCGTGGCCAATGCGGTGTTCAACGCCACCGGCAAGCGGGTGCGCGACCTGCCGATCACGCTCGACAAGCTGATGTGATCCCGTGCGGCGCCCGGTTCCAACCGGGCGCCGCACCCATGGCCCTTCATTGTGGGATTTTTTCCCTCGTTAACAGTGTGTTACGGACGACACAGGCCCGATTGCGTCGAGCCTGTGTCGCCTGCGTGTCAGAAGCCTGTCATGGACGCCGGACTAGCTGGGGCATCCTCCGCACGGGTCCCTGCACATGCGCTTCGCTTCATCGACATCCCTGATCGCCTTGACGGCGGCCCTGGCCGCAAGCTCGGCCGCGATGGCGCAGTCGGCCAATATCACCCCGGCAAACGTCAACGTTCTCAACCTGCTATCGCCCTTCCTGGCGCTCAATGCCAGCGCGGTCGGGGTTGAAACCTTGCAGAACAGCCTGAACGGCACGGTCGCCACCAACAATGGCGCCAGCCCAGCCCAGCAGGCGCTGGCCATCAGCGACAAGAACCTGCTCGGTGGCGTTTCGACGACGCTCGGCACCACTGCGGTCGGGACCATTCAGGCCTTCGGAGTCGCAGCCAACCTGGCTGGCGGCCTGCCCAACCAGGCCCGGCCGGCCGGCAGCGCGGTAACGCCGTCGCAGCCGGTCGGCGCCTATGGCTCCTTGCTCGGCCCGCTTTACGTGCAGGGAGTGCAGAACGGGACCGCCGGCCCGCTCGGCACCGTGGTGCGGCTGCTGACCGGCGCCTACACCTTCACCAGCAGCGACCTTGGCGTCGCCAAGAACTATTTCGCCAACGGCGCCGCCACCAACCCGTCCGTGACGCCACCCGGCTATGTGGCGACCCCGGCCGTCGCCCCGCCGGGCTATACGCTGCCGCGCTTCGGCACCCTGCCCAACCCCACCAGCAGCGTGATCGACCTCGCCTATGGGGTGACCAACACCCAGGCCGGCCAGGACGTTTACGGCAGCTCGCGCCCCGTGCAGGTGGCGCCGAACCGCATCAACGCCTTCGACCCGACGGCACTGAACGGCCTCGCCACCAACCCGTCTTTCCCGAGCGGCCACACCACCTACGCCTATACGGACGGCATCCTGCTGGCGATGCTGACGCCGAGCCTCTACCAGAGCGCCGTGTTGCGGGCGTCCGAATACGGCAACAGCCGCATCGTGCTGGGCGTCCACTACCCGCTCGACATCATCGGGGCGCGGGCACTGGCGAGCTACGACCTCGCCCAGGCCTTCACAAATCCGCTCTACATCAACAATGCCGCCACGACGGGCAGCGCCCTCAACCTGCCGACGCTGTTCACCGCCGCACAGGCGCAGCTTTCCAGCACCCTCGCGGCCGGCTGCGGCGCCACGGTGGCGACCTGCGCCGCGAGCGCCGCCAATACGGCCAACGACCCCTACACCGCCTCGGCGGCCAACCAGGCCCTTTACCGGCAGCGCCTCACCTATGGCCTGCCGACCTTGAGCTTCGCGGCGGCGCCGCAGGAAGCCGCGCCCCTCGGGGGACCTGAAGCCTCGATCCTGTTGGCCACGCTTTATGGGGGCAGCACGAGCGCGGCCCGCGCCATCGCGCCGAACGGCGGCCTTGATGGCGCCTTGCAGACCTCGACCATCAACCAGATCCTGGTCAACACCGAAACCAATGCGCTGGCGGCCTTCTACGGCACGCCGCTGTCCTATTGGACCCGCATCGACCTGTATTCGGCCGCCGGCTATTTCGGCGGCACGACCGGCACCCTGACGATGGCGTCGGCCGACCGCCTCACCATCCCGGTGACGATCGGTGGCGGCAGCACGCTTTACGGCAACGGTGCCACGCTGAACGGCACTGTCACGGCGCTGGCGGGCGGCACCTTCGGGGGCGGCTCGGCCACCGGCACCGCCACCACCACGGTCAACGGCACCCTGCGGCTGCAGCCCGGCTCCACCTATGCGGTGACGGCCGCCAACGGCCAGGCGAGCGCCACGACGGTCAACGGTCAGGCCGTGATCGGCGGCTCGGCCCTGCGTGTTACAACGCTCGATACCGCTCTGCCGTTCACGCAGGCCCAGGTGTTGACCGCGACGGGCGGCATCAGCGGCACCTTCGGCAGCGTCAACGCGAGCGGCGCCGTCAACCCCTTCGTCGGCTACGGCGTCAATGCCACCACCCTGACGCTCGACCGCACCGATGCCAGTTTCGCCCCGCTTGGCGCCAGCCTCAACCAGGCGCGCATCGCCGGGGCCTTGACGGCCGGCGCCGCCCAGGTGCGCGACGCCGCGACGGGCGCGGTCGTCAACGCCGCCTATCTGAATAACCTGTCCTCGGCGGCCCTTGGCGGGGCGACCCTCGACCGGCTCGGCGGCGAAGGCCTGACCGGCACCGAGAATGCCACCTTCGCGGCGAGCCGGGCCTTCACAGGATCGATCACCGACGCGATGAACAGCTGGCGCTCGCCCACCGCGGCGGCGCCGAACGGCGTTACGCTGGTGGCCCCGCAGCCCGGGCGACCGCTCGGCTATGCGGAGGCGACCCCTCTGCCCTTCCCGGTTCTCAAGGGTCCGCTTCCGGTGGCGCCGGCGCCGCAGCGCTTGTGGCGGGCCTGGGGCGGCGGCTTCGGCGCCAGCGGCAGCATCGACGGCAGCGCGGACCTCGGCACCGCCCGGCAGACCAACGAAGCCTTCGGCGGCCTCGTCGGCCTCGACTACCAGGTGCAGCCGAACCTGCTGCTCGGCGCCGCGGCGGGTGGCTCGGGAGCCGACTTCCGGGTGCCCGACCGCGCCACTTCGGGCACGGTCACGGGTGGCCACGGCGCGCTCTACGGCATCTATGGCGGCGCGACCGGCTTCTATGCCGAGGGGTCGCTCGCCTTCTCGGGCTTCTCGAACGACGTACGCCGCACGGCCGGCGCGGTCGGCGGCCTCGCGGGTGAGGCCGAGCGGTCGAGCTTCGACAGCTTCGAGGTGCGGGTGCGCGGCGAAGTCGGCCAGCGCCTGCCCTTCAACGGCGCCGGCTACGATTCGATCGGCGTCACACCCTTCGCGGCGGTGGAGTTCGCCAACCTGAGCGCGGACGGGTTCCGCGAAACGGGCGCAGGCTCGGGGCTGTTGTCGCTTGCGGTGGCAGGCCGTGACACGGAATCGCTGCCGGTCTTCACCGGCGTCCGGGTCGACGGCCTGATGCCGGTCGGCACCGGCATGGTGGCCCGGCCTTTCGTCCAGGTGGCCTATGTGCACGAGTTAGAGCCGACCCGGAACCTCGAGGCGAACTTCGTGTCGCTGCCGAGGGCGAGCTTCCTGGTGGAAGGCGCCCGGCCGGCCAAGAACGGCGCCGAGGTGAAGGTCGGCGCCGATCTCACCATCCGTCCCGGCGTGACCCTCACGGCCCATTTCGACGGCGAGTTCTCCGGCGTCCAGCAGGTTTACGGCGGTCGTGGGGGCCTGCGGGTCGATTTCTGATCGGACCACCTCAAGGGTGGCGCGAAGCGGCGCACCCACTTCGCGCCAAAGTTCGTTCGATCAGGCCAAGGGGTGTCCCACTTGGCCCGATCGCCTGTCAGAACTCTTCCCAAGCGGTCTCGGCGGGTTCGATCTTGCGGGCCGTCGCCCCGAGCGTCGCGGGTGCCGCCCGCCGGTGCGACGCGCGCGTCATGGGCACCACGGTCGACGCCGCGGCTCCGACCTTGAACCGGCTCACCAGCCGGGCCAGTTCTTCCGTCTCGCCAGCGAGATTCTTGCTGGCCGCGGTCGATTGCTCGACCATGGCGGCGTTCTGCTGGGTCACCTGATCCATCTGGTTGATAGCGGTGTTGACCTGGTCGAGACCCGTCGACTGTTCCTGGGCCGAGGCCGCGATGTCGGCCACGATGGCGTTGATGTCGGACACCTGCGCCATGATGCGGCCGAGCGCCTGCCCGGCCTCGCCCACCAGCGCGACACCCTCGCCTACCTGGCCGGCCGACGACGAGATGAGCGCCTTGATCTCCTTGGCGGCCTCGGCCGAGCGTTGGGCCAGGGCCCGCACCTCCGACGCCACCACGGCGAAGCCGCGCCCCGCTTCGCCGGCCCGGGCCGCCTCGA
>NZ_JARPVX010000042.1:0-32800 GCF_033947565.1 Lichenihabitans sp. Uapishka_5 | reverse complement strand
ACACGGAGGCTCAGATCCATGCCGCGCTGGCGGACGGCTTCGAGGGCGTGGCGCTCGACCCGCGCGACCTCATCGGCGACAACCGCGAGGCCGTCGTGGCTCGGGCGATCGCCGACGGCAGCGCCATCCTGGCCCGCGGCCGCAGCGTGCTGATCTATACCGCACTCGGCCCGGCGACCGACCTCGGCGCGGCCGTCGAGGGTCAGCGCCACGCCATCGGCCGCGGCCTCGGCCGCATCCTGGCGGCCCTGGTGACGCGCGAAACGCTGACCCGCGCCGTCGTGGCCGGAGGCGACACCTCGAGCCACGCCCTGCACGAACTCGAAACGCTCGCGCTCACGACCCGTATGCCGCTCAGCGCCTCGCCGGGCTCCCCGCTCTGCGTCGCCCACAGCGACAGCGCCGCCTTCCAGGGCCTGGAGATCGCCTTCAAGGGCGGCCAAGTCGGCGACGACCATTACCTGTCCCGGATCCGCGACGGCTTTCCGGCCACCTGACGCACCCACACGCGAGGCGGGGCCGAACCCCGCCCTCAACACCCAGGAGGATTCTATGACCGACACGGCATTCGGCGAAGCCGTCATCGGCAAGGTGCGCTGGCGCATCCTGCCGTTCCTGATCGTCTGCTTCTTTGTGGCCTTCCTGGACCGGGTGAACGTCGGCTTCGCGGCCCTGCAGATGAATGCCGACCTCGGCTTCACGCCCGAGGTCTATGGCTTCGGGGCCGGGCTGTTCTTTATCGGCTATTTCTTCTTCGAGATCCCGTCGAACCTGGCGCTGCATCGCTTCGGCGCCCGGCGCTGGATCGCCCGCATCCTGGTCACCTGGGGCCTGCTGGCGGTCGGCATGGCCTGGGTGGCGGGGCCGACCTCCTTCTACATTCTGCGGTTCCTGCTCGGCATCGCGGAGGCCGGCTTCTTTCCCGGCGTGCTGCTGTACATGACCTATTGGTTCCCGGCCGAGGCGCGGGCGCGCGTGATGGCGACCTTCTCGCTCGGCTCGGTGGTGTCGCTCGTCATCGGTGCCCCCTTGTCGGGCTGGATTCTTTCGGCCGCCAACGGCGGCGGCTTCCGCGGCTGGCAATGGCTGTTCGTGCTCGAAGGCGTGCCGGCGGTGGTGCTCGGCATCGTGGCCCTGGGGTTCATGACCGACCGGCCGGCCGATGCGGCCTGGCTGTCCAGCCCCGAAAAGCGCTGGCTCACCGACACGCTCGCGGCCGAAGCCGCGGCCAAATCGGCCGAAACCCATATGGGCGCGCTGCAGGCGCTGCGCGACCCGCGCACGCTGGTGCTGGCCGGCGCGGCCATGCTGAACATCGTGGCCATCTACGGCATCAGCCTGTGGCTGCCGCAGATCATCAAGGCGGCCGGCTCGCTCAGCAACATCGAAACGGGCCTCGTCACGTCCCTGCCGTTCTTGTGCACCGCCGTGGCGATGATGCTCAACGGCGCTCATTCGGACCGTACGGGGGAACGCCGCTGGCACGTCCTGCTGCCGGCCCTGGTGGGGGCCGGCGGCTTCGTGCTGGCGGCGCTGAGCCAATCGCCCGTGGTCGAGCTCGTCGGCATCTGCTTCGCCGCCATGGGCATCTGGTGTTCGAACACGGTGTTCTGGACCGTGCCGATGCGCATCTTCTCCGGCGTGTCGGCCGCCGCGAGCCTCGGGCTCGTCAATTCGGTCGGCAACCTCGGCGGCTTCATCGGTCCGTTTCTGACGGGCTGGATCCGTCAGGCCACCGGCAGCTTTCCGGCCGCGCTCCTGGTGCTGGGCGCCTCGCTGGCGCTCTTCGGCCTCGTGGTGTTCGGGTTTCTGACCGCTCAGGAGCGGCGCGATCCGGCGGTGCGGAGCGGCGCCCGTCGGGCGTCGATGCCCCAGGCGTAAGACGGCTCAGGTCTCGATCCGCGCGATCCCGTAGGGCTGCAGGACGAGGTCCTGTGCCTCTAGGGTGACGGCCGCAGGCGTCTCGCCGCGCGCCGCGATCGGCCAGCTGACGTGGTCGATGGCCATCAGCGCGGTGAACTTAGGGGGAACACGCATGCGTTGCGGCGCCTCCGTGATGTTGGCCACCCAGAGCGTGTCGCAACCGTTCCGGCGCGCCGCGACCCCCAGCACGCGGTCGGGGCGGGTGGAGCGGCAGCCGAGCCGCTCGGCCCCCGCCAGGGCCGCGAGCCCTTTGACGGCGTGGAACACCGGATGCACCGCGCGATCGTCGTGGCCCGGCCCCACGAGGCCGAAAGCCCCGGTCAGGGCACCGGGTGTCAACACGTCGAGCCCCGCTTCGGCGGTTTCGGCCGCATAGCCGATCGTCCAGGCGGCCGCGAACAGCCCGCGCTGGCGCGGGTCGTCGTGCGTCATGGGACGGCGAAGCCCGTCGGGATTATCGAAGGTGCGCGAGCCGTAAGGGTTCTGCCGCATGCCGATCGTCGCCGGGCCGATGCGATAGGGTTTTGCGCCCATGATGGTGCGCGCCGAGCGCACGATGAACGGCAGCGCTTCGAGGCTCTGCATGACGCTTTCATCATCGGCCGCATGGACGATCGGGCAGGTGCAATGGGTGACGAAGTCGAGCCCCTCCACCGGGGGTCGCTTGCGGTTGAGCTCGGTGAAATAGCTGACCATGCCGCCGCCGATCCGCAGGCCGGGAAAGGCCTCGCGCGCGGCCGCATAGACCGTCGCGAGCGGCGGGCATGCGGGCCAGGCGCTGCCGGGCGGGGTCGAGCGCCGGTCGGCCGCCGGGCTGACCGTGACGGCATCGAGCGACAGGCCGGATCGGCGCAACAGCGCCGCCGCCTCGCGCAGTTCCCCGGCCGACTCGCCCTCACCCGGCAGCACGCATTCCAGCACGGCCTCGGCGGTGGGCAGCAGGGCCCGGATCGCCGCGAAGCGGTCGAGCGCGGCCGCGCCGTGGCCGGCCGTCGGGTCGAAAGAAAACAACAGCACCTGGGGGCCGACCTCGCGCAGGCGGTCGGCCTGCCGGAGCACCGCCTCGGCCTCGTCGGGCGTCATCACGAGGCCGATGCGGGGCATGCGGCCCTGGACCGGCCCGAGATGAAGCGCGGTCACGGGGTCCGCCACGCTCGATGACGCCATGGCGGCATGTTCCGCGATATGTTCCGCGATCGTCAGTGTCACGGCCTGCCGCTGCACGACCCCGCCGGGCAGCCGGTAGGGCCAGGGCAGCGCCAAGGGGCGCACATAGGTCTTGAAGGACGCGTCGGACCAGTTGCGCTGGTCCTCCATCTCGAAGGTGTCGCCCTCCATCCGGCAGGTCGCTCGCAGGCCGGCCGAAACCTCGTGGCTGATGGCGCGCATGTTTTTGAAGGGCTGCCACGGCGCGATCGCGTCTGGAAAGCAGGTATCGACCAGGCTGCCGTCGACATGCTCGATGGAGACCGCCCGGCCCGCGACGTCCACGATCGGGTGCAGCACGCAGAAGCCGCACCGGTTGGTCTCGAAATCGCGGTCCGGCACGGCCTCGACCATGAAGGTGAGCGTGCCGTCCGGCCGGCCGCTGAGCGAAGCGCGCGTGCGCAGGATCGCGCCGCCCGCCCCGGCGCAGGTGGCCGCGAAATCCACCCGGAACCCCGCCGCGTCCTGGGCGATGACAACGTCGTGCAGCACGGGCGCGACCGTGCCCCAGTCGCGGTCCCGCACCACATAGGCGATGCCGCGCAGCACCTCACGGTCGCGCCAGCGGATCGCCCGGAGGGCGCCGTCCACCAGCTCCGCCGTCAGCGATCCGGCCCGCAGCGCCGTGACGGCCGGTCGTGGCTCGGTTGTGCCGAAACGCAGCAGGGCATCCGTGTCGTCCAAGGTCACCATCCCTCGATCCCGACCACCCGGACACCGTCGCGCCAGCTCGTATGATCGTTGACTGATCATACCAGATTGGCTAGGAGCATGCCAGCCGTGCAGGGCCCCGAGGCCCCTGTGGCGCGGTCCTTTTCGAGCATCCGCTCAGAACCGGCCACCTTCACAAGGCCGGACGCCAACGACGCATCCGGGAGACCTCCATGAAGCCTGTTCATTCCGCGATCCTGGCCGCCGGCGTGGCGCTTTCCAGCCTCCTGGCCGGCGGCGCCGCCGAGGCCAAGGACCTCATCGCCATTATCACGCCGTCGTTCGACAACCCGTTCTACAAGGCCGAGGCCGACGGCGCCAAGGCACGCGCCGAGGCGCTCGGCTACGACACGCTGGTGCTCAGCCACGACGACGACGACACCAAGCAGAACCAGCTGGTCGACAGCGTCGTGGCCCGTGGCGCCAAGGCCATCATCCTGGACAATGCCGGTTCGGATACGAGCGTCGCCCCGGTTCAGAACGCCAAGAAGGCCGGTGTGCCGTCGTTCCTGATCGACCGCGAGATCAACGCCAGCGGCGTTGCGGTGGCCCAGATCGTGTCCAACAACTACCAGGGCGCCCAGCTCGGCGCCGGGGAGTTCGTCAAGCAGATGGGCGAAAAGGGCAATTACGTCGAGCTCACCGGGCGTGACGCCGACACCAACGCCCATATCCGGTCCAAGGGCTATCACGACGTCATCGACGATTATCCCGACATGAAGATGCTGGCCTCCCAATCGGCCAACTGGAGCCAGCCCGAAGCCTTCACCAAGATGGAGGCGATGCTGCAAGCCCACCCCGACCTCAAGGGCGTCATCGCCGGCAACGACACGATGGCGATGGGCGCCCAGGCGGCGCTGACGGCCGCCAAGCGCCCCGACGTGATCGTGGTGGGCTTCGACGGCTCGAACGACGTGCGGGACCAGATCAAGGCCGGCACCATCAAGGCCACCGTGCTGCAGCCGGCGTTCCGGCAGGCCCAGATCGCGGTCGAGCAGGCCGACCAGTATCTGAAGACGAAATCCACGGGCCAGCCCGAAAAGCAGCTCATGGATTGCGTGCTGATCACGAAGACCAATGCCGACGCGCTCGAAACCTTCCAGCTGAAGCCTTGAGGGGTTCCGGCCTTTGCGCAGCGCCGACATGAACGCGACACCCGTCGTGTGCCTCGGGCTTGCGGCCGTGCTGTTGCTCGGCGGCTGCAAGATCGAGAAGACCGTGGTGTCCAATGCCGGGCAATCGGCCACCTCGGTCTTCATCAACGACAGTTCCTTCGACCCCGACGCCATGGTGGCGTCGGACTGGGACGCCAAGGTGCTGCCGGACCTGCGCGCGAAAGCCGGTGCCTATGATGCGGTGGCGACCGCCATCGCGGCCGACCCGGACGCGGCGGGCGCCCGCTTCGGTTATCGCGAAAAGCAGGGGGGCTCGCCCTGGATCTATGCCGCGACCGTGACCGGCACCGTGGTGGCGGCCAATACCGAATCGCGTGCCGCCACGATCGATGTGAAGACCGATGGCGGCCGCACCGTGCAGCTGCAGATCGGCCCGGTGGTGCGCGGCACCGCCATCCGCGACAGCCTCGCGTCGCGGCCCTTCGGCTCCTTCAAGAACCAGGTCGATTATGCACAATTCGGCAAGGCGTTGAACGCCAAGGCCAACGCCACGGCCTTGGCGAAGCTGCCGCGCGACAAGCTCCTCGGCGCCAGGGTGGAGGCGCTCGGCGTGTTTTCGGCCCCGGCCGGCGGTGCACCGCCGCTGGTGACGCCCGTCAGCATCACGGCGGAACCCAAGGCATGAGCGACGACGAGCACCCGATCGTCCTGACCTTGGACGACGTGTCGAAAGCCTATGCGGGCACGCTCGCGGTCAGGCATGCGACGTTCCACGTCCGCAAGGGCGCCGTCAACGTGCTGGTGGGCGAGAACGGCGCCGGCAAGTCGACGCTGATGAAGATGATCGCCGGCGTCGAACAGCCGACGCTCGGCCGCATCGTGCTGGATGGGACGCCGGTTCACCTGCCCACCACGGCCGACGCCGTGGCGCATGGCATCGGCATGGTGTTCCAGGAGCTCAACCTGTTCGGCAACCTGACGGTGGCCGAGAACATCTTCGCCACGCGCGAAATCGTGCGCGGCCTGCGGGGCATCGACCACAAGGAACAGGAGCGGCGGGCCAGCGCCTTGATGGCGCGGCTCGGCACCGGCATCGACCCGCGCACGCCCGTCGAGGATCTGCGCATCGGCGAGCAGCAGCTCGTCGAGATCGCCAAGGCGGTGGCCCAGGACGCCCGCATCCTCATCATGGACGAGCCGACCTCGGCGCTGAGCGCCACCGAAGTCGAGGTGTTGTTCCGCGTCATCGCCGACCTCAAGCGCGACGGCGTGGCGATCGTCTACATCAGCCATCGGCTGGAGGAACTGGTTCGCATCGGCGACTACATCACGGTGCTGCGCGACGGCCGCATCACCGGCCAAGAGCGAATGGCAAAGGTCGACACGCACTGGATCGTCCGCCAGATGATCGGGCGGGACGCCAAGGATTTCGCCAAGACCATCGGCCACCCGCTCGGGGATGTGGTTCTCGAGGCCGAGAACGTCACCCTGCCCCGCGTCACCGGCGACCTCGCGGTCGACCACGTCAGCCTCGACGTGCGGGCGGGCGAGATTCTGGGGCTCTACGGCCTGATGGGCGCCGGGCGAAGCGAGTTCCTGGATTGCGTGATGGGCCGCCAGCGCCTCGCATCGGGCCGCGTGTCGGTCTGCGGCCAGCGGGTCGACGGGCTCGACACCACGGCCCGCATCGCCAGCGGGCTCGCGCTGATCCCGGAAGACCGGCAGCGCGAAGGCCATGTCGGCATGATGTCGATCGCCGAGAACCTCACCATGGCGAGCCTGAAGCGTTTCGTGCGCGGCATCCACATCAGCCGTCCCGCCGAGCGTGCGGCCGTCGTGGGCGCCATCAAGGACCTCACCATCAAGGTCGTCGACCCCGGGCTGCCGGTCTCGTCGCTGTCGGGCGGCAACCAGCAGAAGGTGGTGATCGGCAAAGCGCTGCTGACCAACCCCAAGGTGCTGCTGATGGACGAGCCGAGCCGCGGCATCGACGTCGGGGCCAAGGCCGACGTGTTTCTCACCATGCGCCGGCTCGCGGCCGAAGGGCTCGGCATCGTGTTCGTCACCTCCGACCTCGAGGAGGTGATGGCGCTGTCCGACCGCATCGCCGTGATGAGCAACGGCCGCCTGACGGCGGTCTTCGACAGGGCGGACGCCACCGAGGCCAAGGTGGTGGCGGCCTCGGCGGCCGGGCACGGGCCGGCCGCAACTTCCGTTTCCGAAAGGGTTCCGGCATGACCGCCATCACGCATGCGTCCGGCAAAGGCCGGCCGCCCACCGGTGGCGCCGTGCTGCTGACCTTGATGAAGCTGCGCACCTTTATTGCGCTCTTCGCGGTGTTGATCGTTTTCGCGATCCTGGCGCCGAACTTCATGTCGACCGCCAACCTGATCCTGATGGCCAAACATGCGGCGCTCAACGCGTTCCTGGCCATCGGCATGACCTTTGTGATCATCACCGGCGGCATCGACCTGTCGGTCGGGTCCATCGTGGGCCTCAGCGCCATGGTGGCGGGCAGCCTGCTGATGAACGGCCTGGCGCTGCCGGGCGGCTATACGGTGTGGTTCAACGTGCCCGAAACCGTGGTGGTCACGCTGGCGGTCGGCATCGCCATCGGCGTGATCAACGGCCTGCTCATCACCCGGCTCAACGTGGCGCCCTTCATCGCCACGCTGGGCACCCTTTACGTGGCCCGCGGCGCGGCGCTGTTGATGTCGGAAGGACGTACCTTCCCGAACCTCGCCGGCACCGCGGCGCATGCCAACCAGGGTTTCGACATCCTGGGCGGCGGCCGCTTCCTCAACCTGCCGCTGTCGGTCTGGGCCCTCATCGCCCTGGCGCTCGCGGCCGGCTACCTGGGGCGCTCGACGCCGCTCGGCCGGCACATCTTCGCCGTCGGCGGCAACGAGCGCGCCTCGGGGCTGTCGGGCATCCGGGTCAACCGGGTAAAGATGTTCGTCTATATGTTCTCGGGCTTCTGCGCCGCCATCGTGGGGCTCATCATCGCCTCCGAGCTGATGGCGGCCCATCCGGCGACCGGCGAAACCTTCGAGCTCAACGCCATCGCGGCGGCGGTGCTGGGCGGCACGTCGATGTCGGGCGGTCGCGGCACGGTCGGCGGCACGGTGATCGGCGCCTTCGTGATCGGCATCCTGTCGGACGGCCTCGTGATGATGGGCGTCAGCTCCTTCTGGCAGACCGTCATCAAGGGCCTCGTCATCATCGCGGCCGTCGTGGTGGACCAGGCGCAGCGCAAGCTGCAGCAGCGCGTCACCCTGCTGCAGATCGCGAGGCAATCATGAGCGGCGATCTGCAAGGCGGCCTGATCGGCTGCGGGTTTTTCGCCCTCAACCAGCTGCACGGCTGGCGCGACGCCCGCGGGGCCGGCATCGTGGCACTCTGCGACCGCGATCCCGAGCGCCTGCGCCTCGTGGGCGACCAGTTCGGCATCGCGCGCCGCTACACGGATGCGGCCGCCATGCTGGCCGCGGAACGGCTCGACTTCGTCGATATCGCCACAACGGTGCCGAGCCATCGCGCGCTCGTCGAGCTGGCGGCCCGCCACCGCGTGCCGGTGATCTGCCAAAAACCATTCGCCGCCACGATGGACGATGCCCGTGCCATGGTGGCGGCCTGCGACGCCGCCGGCGTGGCCCTAATGGTGCACGAGAATTTTCGCTGGCAAAGCGCCATCCGGGCCGTCAAGGCGGTGATCGACACCGGCGAGATCGGCCCCGTCTTCTGGGGCCGGGTATCGTTCCGCTCGGCCTATGACGTGTTTTCGGGCCAGCCCTATCTGGCCGAGGGCGAGCGCTTCATCCTCGAGGACCTCGGCATCCATGCGCTCGACATCGCCCGGTCGTTGTTCGGCGATGCCACCTCGGTGGTGGCCCGCACGCGGCGGGTCAACCCGGCCATTCGGGGTGAGGACGTGGCCACCGTGCTGCTCGGCCATGCCGGGGACGTGACCAGCGTGGTGGATTGTTCTTATGCCACCGTGCAGGCGGTGGAGCCCTTCCCGGAAACGCTGATCGAGGTCGACGGAGCTTCGGGGTCGATTCGCCTCGGCCAGGGCTACCGCATGGTGGTGGCCACGCGGGCCGGATCGCGCGCCGTCGAAGTGTCGCCTCCCGTGCTGCCCTGGGCGTCACGGCCCTGGCACAACATCCAGGAAAGCGTCGCCCTCATCCAGCAGCATTGGGTGGATCGCCTCAGGGACGGGGCGGCGGCCGAAACCTCCGGGGCCGACAACCTCAAGACGCTGGCCCTGGTGGAGGCGGCGTATCGGAGCGCCGCGACGGGCGCGGTGATCGACCCCGCTTCGCTTTAGGCGGAACGTCGGCCACCACGGTGGGATGCGCATAAAGCGCCGCCGACCGCCTCAGATGGTAGGCCATGGCGGCATCGGCCCCGTCCGGGTCGCGGGCCTCAATGCGGCCGACGATCTCCTCGTGCTCGGCGAGCGTCAGGGTTTCCTTGCCGGTCCAGATCAGCAGGTCGGTGTGGAATCGCTTGAGCCAGCCCAGCATGGCCTCGCTGACGGCGGTGAAGATCGGGTTGCCGGACAGGCCCGCGATGACGACGTGGAACTCCATGTCGGCCGCGATGAAGCGCTCGGCATCGCCGAGCGAGGCCCGCTGCAGCGCGATCAACGCCTTCAGGCGCTCCAGGTCCGGCGCGGTCGCCTTTAAGGCGGCGTCGCGCACCATGCCGCGTTCGAAGAACAGCCGGGCTTCCTTGAGGTGCCCGAGCGAGTCGGGCGAGGTGGCCAGCATGATCTGCGCCGCGGCATCGACCTGCTGGGTCACGGCCCGCGCGGTCAGCGCCGTCACCCGGGCCCGCTCGCCGTGTGAGATCGTCAACAGCCCGAGATTGCTCAATGCCTGCATGGCTTCGCGGATCGCCGGGCGGCCGACGCCGAACCGCTCCATCAACTGCCGCTCCGAAGGCATCAGGTCGCCGGCCCGGACGTCGCCGCCGGTGATCATGCGCTTCAGCCGGTCGAAGACCTCGTCGGACAGCTTGCGTCGGGGGATGGGCTCGGAGGCAGGCAGCACGGGGGCGTGACTTGTGTTCGAGGTCGCTGGATCAGAGATGATACCAGCATCGGCCGCAAAGCCCTATGGCCCACCGCGGCCCATGACGGCCGGCGACCATCTCGTTCGGCGGCACCGGCGACTGAACAAACCGCCTGCGGCACGCGCCGGCCCCTGCGCGGTCCGATGGTTCGTGTTGGTGACCAACGGAAAGAACGCTGCGGCCGTGGTCTCCGACAAGGTTGCCCATCGCCGCTGCGTTCACAATCGGGCGACCCACCGGCACCGCCAAGCTTAACCGAACCTGAACGACGGGGTTCAGACTGGATTGTGGCGGCCTGTCGTAAGGCTCGCTCAACACCGGCTGGAGGGTGCGGCGATGGTGCCGATCGAGGCCAAACTCTGTCTCCGCGACCATCGCAGCCCAGCGTCCCCGAAGCGCAGGCGTCGGATCGAGGGGGCGACCACGCCCCCACACAGACTTTGAAAGCCTGGATCAGCCACGCCTCCGACGCAGACCCTGGAGACACCCATGCAGCACGACCTCACGACGCTCGCGGGCGCCGTCACGGCCCTCTTTGCGCATCGTTTCACCGTTCAAGGAGCGGCAGGCGCGGCCCTGGCCGATCTCGGACCCAAGGGGGCCGAGCGGATCGACCTCGCAGTGGGCGACCATGTGGTGCTGAGCGGCGAGCCGCGACCGTCGGAACTGAAGGTCCACAGCATCGTCAAGGCCGGCGCACCGGACATCACCATCGAGCACCCCCAAAAAGCGACGCACGGCGATCACGATCACGTCGATCCGGCAGCCGCATCGAAGGTCGCCACAGACAAGGGCTTTGCGATCCTCGGTAAAGCGCGCCGCAAGCCCAGGCCTTTCGAGATCCTCGGCCGCGATCCCGGGGGCGAGCTCGACGAATTGCACATCGACTTTGACGGATGCCTGCGGAAAACCCAGCCCGTGATCCCCGGCGAGCGAAATGGGCCTCGAACATCGAGGCGGCTTTGGCTTAACATAGTTTAGACTGGGCGGCTTTTTGGCTTTGATGTGAGCGTGTTGTGATCGACCCACCGCCCTCGAGGCTGGCCGAACGGGCCCTTTGGCCGTTGCAGTGTCTCAACCTGTTCATGGCGGACATGCAGGCCGGCATCGGCCCGTTCCTCGGCGTGTTTCTGCTGGCCCATGGCTGGCAGAGCGGCCTGATCGGCTCGGTAATGACCATCGGGGGCGTGGCCGGCATGCTGATGACCGCGCCCGCCGGCGCGCTCGTCGATACGACGAAGCGCAAGCGCCTTTACGTCATTATCCCGGGCATCTGCACCGTGCTGGCGTCCGGCATCATCCTCGTGTCGCAGAGCTTCTGGCTGGTGGCCGCGTCGCAGGTCGCAACCGCGGTCGCGGGTGCCGCCATCGGTCCGGCCGTGACCGGCATGACGCTCGGCATCGTGCGCCAGGCCGGCTTCAACCGGCAGAACGGCCGCAACCAGGCCTTCAACCATGCGGGCAACATGATCGGCGCCGGCCTGTCGGGCCTTCTCGGCTGGAAGTTCGGCTTCACGGCCGTGTTCTGGCTCGCCGCGCTGTTCGGGGTCCTGTCCATCGTCTCGGTTCTGCTGATCCCCGCCGCGGCGATCGACGACGAGGCCGCGCGCGGCCTGCAGAACAACAGCGGCGACGCCAAGGATGGGCAGGCGGGCGGCTTCAAGGTGCTGCTTGCCTGCAAGCCGCTGTTGATCCTCGCGGCGGCGCTCGCCTGCTTCCACCTCGGCAACGGGGCGATGCTGCCGCTCTACGGGCTCGCGGTCGTGGCCGCCAAACAGGGCGACCCGGCGAGCCTCGTGGCCATCACCATCGTGGTGGCGCAGGCGGTCATGATCGTCGTCTCGCTGATCGCCATGCGGGTGGCCGAGGCGCGGGGCTACTGGCTCGTGCTGTTGATCTCCTTCCTGGCCCTGCCGTTGCGCGGAATCATCGCGGCCCATGTCATCAACCAATGGGGCGTGTACCCGGTGCAGGTGCTCGACGGCATCGGGGCCGGCCTGCAGAGCGTCGCGGTGCCGGGGCTCGTGGCCCGCATCCTCAACGGGACGGGACGGGTCAATGTCGGCCAGGGCGCCGTGATGACCGTGCAGGGCCTCGGCGCATCCCTGAGCCCGGCTATCGGCGGCTGGATCGCGCAAGGCGTGGGTTATGGCCCGACGTTTCTGATCCTCGGCAGCTTCGCGCTCGGCTCGATCGCCTTGTGGCTCGGCTTTGCCACGGTGCTCAAGCCGGCTTGCGGCTTGCCGGACGACGAAGCCCGACACGGTGCCCCGGCGGGAGCCTCGACGTGACGCCCGGCCCCGATCCACTGGCCGAACCGGACGCGATCCTCGCCTTCGCCCACATCGGCGATCTGCACCTCACCGACGCCAAGGCGCGCAACTTCGCCGACCTGCTGCTGATCGTGGCCCAGATCGAAGTCGAATGTGCGCCCTCGCTCGATTTCGTCGTGCTGCCGGGCGACAACGCCGACAACGGCCTTCCCGCCCAATATGCCCTGGCGGCCACCGCCTTAAAAATGTTGAGCGTGCCGGTGCATGCCATCCCCGGCGATCACGACATGGAACAGGGGAGCCTCGCAGCCTTCCACGACACCATGCGGGCCGATCCCCTGCCGAAAGCGCTGACGGTGCGCGGCGTTCGCTGCCTCTTCCTCGACATCAGCGGACCCGGCAGCGGCGGGCCGGATTTTCGGCTGGGTCAGGACCAGCTGGGCTGGATCGAATCGGAGCTGAACCAGGCGGCCCAGCGGGGCGAGACCACGGCGATCTTCACCCACACCTATCCGGACGACCTGAAGGGCGACAACGAAACCGAGGCGCTTGTCGCGCTGATCGCAACCCACGACGTCGCCCTCGTCGATATGGGACACACCCACTACAACGAACTGGCCAATGACGGCCGCACGATCTTCGCGGCCACGCGGTCGACCGGGCAGATCGAGGAAGGACCGGTCGGCTATTCGATCGCGACCCTCGACGCCGGTGTCGTCGGCTGGCGCTTCAAACCGCTCGAAGACGCCTTCCCGTTCGTCGTGATCACGACCCCGGCCGATCATCGGCTGCTGCGCGGCGATGACCAGCACCTCGGCCCAACCGTGGAGGTGCGGGCCTTCGTGTTCGGCCGGACCCCCGTCGCGAGCGTCGCCTGCCAGGGGGGCCAGGAGGGTGCCTGGGTGACCATGACCCGCAGACCGGACCACCGGGTCTGGAGCGGGACGCTCACCCTGTCGGCCGAAGACCTGGCGGAGCGACGCGTGCCGATCACGGTGCGGGCGACCGATGCGAGCGGCCGCCCCGGACAGCACACCATCCTGGCTGCGACGCCGGCCCATGTTCGGCCCGAGCGCATCCGCAACGGCAGCGACGCGGCCTCGATCGGGGCCTGGCCGGACAACGGCATCCCGGGCACGCAGCTCGGTCCCAACCGCAACGGAAAGCCTTCCTCCTGACCTCCGCCCTTCTCGACGCGACGACCTGGAACACGGTGCTGTCGCCCCACGCCCTGACATGGGCGATCGCCGCCCTGGCGACCGCGGGGGTCATCATCCGGCCCTTCAACCTGCCCGAGGCCGTGTTCGCGGCAGCGGGCGCCGTGCTGCTGGTCGTGCTGCACCTCCTGTCGCCGGGCGACGCCCTGAGCGGAATCGGCAAGGGAACCGACGTCTACCTGTTCCTGATCGGCATGATGCTGCTGGCCGAAACGGCCCGCGAAGAAAAGCTGTTCGATTGGCTGGCCGCGGTGGCGACCAAGCGCGCCAACGGCTCGGCCACCACACTCTTCCTGCTGATCTACGGCGTCGGCACGGTTGTCACGATCTTCCTGTCGAACGACGCCACGGCCGTTGTGCTCACGCCGGCCGTGGCGGCCGCCGTGAAGACCGCCAAGGCGGAAAAACCGCTGCCCTATCTGTTGATCTGCGCCTTTATCGCCAATGCGGCCTCGTTCGTGCTGCCGATCTCGAACCCGGCCAACCTCGTCATCTACGGCAGCCACATGCCGCCGTTGCTCGAATGGCTGCCGCGCTACCTGCTGCCCTCGGCCTTGTCGATCGGCGCCACCTATGCGGTGTTGCGATGGACGCAGCGACGGGCCCTCACGCAAGACATCGCGACCGAGGTGCCCGTCCCCGAGCTGTCGCGCGGCGGCAAGACCGCCGCGCTCGGCATCGGGGCGACCGCCCTTGCGCTACTCGGCTCGTCGTTCTTCGACCTGCAACTCGGTCTTCCGACCGCGATCGCCGGGGGGCTGACCGCCGTCGTGGTGCTGTTTCGCGAGGGCAAGGCGCCCTGGACCATGCTGAAAGGCATCTCCTGGGGCGTGCTGCCCCTGGTGGCGGGGCTGTTCGTCCTGGTCGAGGCGCTCGACAAGAGCGGGCTCATCCGCACGATCAGCGCGGCGCTCCAGGCGGAAGCGCAGCGCTCGGCCGCGACGGCGAGCTGGGGCGCCGGCATCCTGATCGCCTTTGCGTGCAACCTGGTGAACAATCTTCCGGCGGGCCTGATCGCCGGCAACGCCGTCCAAAGCGCCCATGTGCCCGACGGGGTCACGAGCGCCATCCTGATCGGCGTCGATCTCGGCCCCAACCTGTCCGTGACCGGCTCGCTCGCCACCATCCTGTGGCTGACCGCCTTGCGCCGGGAAGGGCAGAACGTCGGCTCCTGGACCTTCCTGAAGCTCGGCGTCCTGGTCATGCCGCCGGCGCTCGTGCTGGCGATCGCGGCCGCCGTCCTGTTTCACTGATCCTCGAAAGAACGGAGACTCATCATGCAAGGCATCAGTTCGGCCTGGCTCTACCCCATCATCATCGTGGCCGGCGCGCTGCAGGCCTGGGGCCCCCCCATGAACGGCGTGCTGCGCAACGCCCTGACCAATCCCTGGCTCGCCAGCATCATCTCGTTCCTGCCGATCGTCGCCTTCCTGACCTGCCTGTTCTTTTGCGCGCCGCGACCCCTGCCGACCGTCGATGGGGTGATGGGCATGCCCTGGTGGGCGCCGCTCGGCGGCCTCGTGGGCGCCCTGGCGGTGGTCACCGGACTGCTGTTCGTCGACAAGGTCGGCGCCGGCACCTTCGCGGGCCTGACCATCACGGCCAACATCCTGATGTCGCTCCTCATCGACAAATACGGCTGGTTCGGCACCGAGGTACATCCGCTGGGCGGCATGCGCATGGTCGGCGCGGTCTTGATGGTGGCGGGCATCGGCCTGATCGCCAAGTTCTGATCAGCCGGCATGGCGGCCCGCACGAGGTCTGGGCCAGGGCGATCGGCTTGATATCTCGACCATGGCCCGCTGCGGTACGCCGCCGTATTCGACGTTGCTCGTTCGCCGCACGTCGCTGGACCAGCGAAGCATCTGGCCCAGTAATCACCGCGAAGAGCAGCCTTCCGGACATCCTATAAATCCCCACTCGCATCTGTCGATGAGGTGACAAAAAAGTATCGATGATGCGCTGCAAAGCGCGTAGCCAGGGATTTGCGCAGCTCCTATCCTCGCCCATCGAACAACCCGAAGTGGTTGGTGACACGGCGCAAAAGCTGTTCACATCAGGGTCTGCAGACCGCCCTCACGAACGCGACGCCCTGGCGAAGCCGTTCAGAAGAAGGGCCTGGAGATCCGGGGGGAGACATGGCGTGGAACCGAATCTCGAACACGTGGGCGTGGGCGGCGATCAGTCTTTCAAGGTCTGGTCGCACGGCTATCCGTTCCGCACGGTGCGTTGGCACTTCCATCCCGAATACGAGCTGCACCTCGTGACGGCCACCACCGGAGCGCGCTACGTCGGCGACCACATCGGGACCTTCGCGGTGGGCGACCTGGTGCTGGCCGGACCCAACCTGCCGCATAATTGGATCAGCGACGTCCCGGCCGGGGAAACCGTCGACGAGCGCTGCGTCATCCTGCAATTCACGGAAGCCCTCATCGAGGGCTGCCTGACGACATTCCCCGAACTGCAGTTTCTGCAGGCTGTGCTGCAGGAAGCCTTTCGGGGCGTGCGCTTCGATCCGTCGGTCGCAAGCCGGGTCGCGCCCTTGATGCGAGGCCTGCTCGGCGCGACGGGCGCGCGGCGGATCGCGTTGTTCATCGACATCCTGGATGTGATCGGACATGCCGAAGTACGCATGCCGCTCGCGAGCCCCGGCTTCCAGCCGCGCCCCTCGGCCTATCTGTCGGCCGGGATGAACCAGGTGCTCCACCACATCGGGCGCCATTTCACCGAAGACCTGAGCGAAACCGAACTGGCGCAACTGAGCCGGCAAAGCGTCAGCACCTTCGCGCGCGCGTTCCGCAAGCATACGGGTCTCACCTTCGTGCAATATGTGAACTCGCTGCGGATCGAGCTCGCCTGCCAGCATCTGAGCCAGGACGAACTGACCGTGACGGCCATCTGCCACGAGGTCGGGTTCAACAACGTGTCGAACTTCAACCGGCAGTTCCTCACCCAGAAGGGAATGCCGCCCTCGAAATTCCGCACAATGCGCCGCCAGGGCACCCGCACCGCCGTAGCGGCCTGACCCGGTCCAGCTTTCGGCGGCGTGACCTCGCGCTCGCACGCTGCCGCCCTCCCCCCGCGTGTGAGCGCGCGAAACGCAACACAACAAACCAACAAGAGGAAACACCCATGATCAGGCATCCCTCCCCTCGCTGCAGCGCTTTTGCGGTGGCCTTCGCGGCTACGCTCCTGGCCGGCGTCGCGGCTCACGCCGCGCCCTTGGCCAACACCACCGTGGCGTTTCTGATGCCCGACCAGGGCTCGACCCGCTACGAGGAACACGATCATCCGGGCTTCGTGGCCGAAATGCAGAAGCTCTGCCCCACCTGCAAGGTGATCTACCAGAACGCCAACGGCGACGCGGCCCGGCAGCAACAGCAGTTCAACGCGGCGGTGTCACAGGGCGCCAAGGCCATCGTGCTCGACCCCGTCGACTCGACCGCAGCCGCCTCGCTGGTCAAACAGGCGCAGGGCCAAGGCATCAAGGTGGTGGCCTATGATCGTCCGATCCCCTCGACCCCGGCCGATTTCTACGTGTCCTTCGACAACGAGGCCATCGGCAAGGTGATCGCCAAATCGCTCGTCGACGGGCTGAAGGCCAAGAACGTGCCGACCGCCGACACCGGGCTGCTCGAGATCAACGGTTCGCCGACCGACGCGGCCGCGGGTCTGATCAAGAAAGGCATCCACGAGGGGCTGGCCGACGGCGGCTATGCCACGCTGGCGGAATACGATACGCCCGAGTGGCTGCCCTCGAAGGCGCAACAATGGGCAAGCGGGCAGGTGTCGCGCTTCGGCAAGAAGATCGTCGGCGTGGTGGCGGCCAACGACGGCACCGGCGGTGGCGCCGTAGCGGCCTTGAAGGCGGCGGGCGTCAATCCCGTGCCGCCCGTCACCGGCAACGACGCCACCATCGCGGGCCTGCAGCTCATCATTTCGGGCGACCAATACAACACCATCTCGAAGCCGAGCGAGATCGTCGCCGCGGCCGCGGCCGACGTCGTGGCCGGCCTGCTCGGCGGCGACGCCGTGAAGCCCGACACCACCTTGTTCGGCACCCCGACCAAGCTGTTCACGCCGACCCTCGTCACGGCCGCGAACCTGAAGGCCGAGATCGTCGACAAGTCGATCAACGGCAAACCGATCGAGGCGGCCTCGGTGCTTTGCACCAGCCGCTACACCGAGGGCTGCAAGACCCTCGGCATCATGCCATGATCGGACCGGGCGGCGGTCGGGTGACCGCCGCCTCCCACCTGCCCTGACCCGAGGAGCGGCCCCTTGACCGAACAATCCCCACGCACGCCGCCCACCGGCAAGGTCGTGCTCAGCCTCAAAGGTATCTGCAAGCAGTTCGGCGCCGTTTCGGCGCTCACCGACATCGACCTCGACGTCCATGCCGGCGAGGTCGTGGCCCTCGTGGGCGACAACGGTGCCGGCAAGTCGACCCTGGTCAAGGTGCTGGCCGGCGTGCACACGCCGACGAGCGGCACCATGACCTTCGACGGCAAGCCCGTGACGCTCACCGGGCCGAACGACGCCCTGGCGCTCGGGATCGCCACGGTGTTCCAGGACCTCGCGCTCTGCGAGAACCTCGACGTCGTGGCCAACATCTTCCTCGGCAAGGAACTCAATCCGATGGCCCTCGACGAGGTCGCCATGGAAACCAAGGCCTGGACGCTGCTGAACGAGCTTTCGGCCCGCATCCCGAGCGTGCGTGAACCCATCGCGTCACTTTCGGGCGGGCAGCGCCAGACGGTGGCCATCGCCCGCTCGCTGCTGCTGGCGCCCAAGCTCATCATGCTCGACGAGCCGACCGCGGCGCTCGGCGTCGCCCAAACGGCCGAGGTGCTGAACCTCATCGAGCGGGTCCGCGACCGCGGTCTCGGAGTCATTATGATCAGCCACAACATGGAGGACGTGCGCGCCGTCGCGGATCGCATCGTGGTGCTCCGGCTCGGGCGCAACAACGGGGTGTTCTACCCCGACACCTCCAACCAGGAGCTCGTCAGCGCCATCACGGGCGCGGCCGACAACGCGGTGTCGCGCCGCTCGACGCGGCGCAAGGCGCAGGGCGAAGCCACGGAGATCCGGCCATGACCGCCAATCCCAATTCCAAGCGGGGCACGGCCCTCGACCGGGCCGATACCCGGGTCCGCCACGACGCGAGCCTCGGCGGCGCGCTGCGGGCCTTCGGCGACCGCATCCGCTCGGGCGACCTCGGCTCGCTGCCGGTCGTGGTCGGGCTCGCGGTCATCTGGACCGTGTTCCAGTCGCTCAACCCCGTGTTCTTGTCGTCGAACAACCTCGTCAACCTCCTGTTCGATTGTTCTACCACGGGCGTCATCGCGCTCGGCATCGTCTGCATCCTGATGGTGGGCGAGATCGACCTGTCGGTGGGCTCGGTCAGCGGTTTCGCTTCGGCGATCGTCGGCGTGCTCTGGGTCAACAACGATTGGCCGGTCGCAGGCGCCATCCTGGTGGCGCTCGGGGCCGGGGCGCTGATGGGCACGGTCTATGCGCTGTTGTTCAACCGCCTGGGCATGCCGAGCTTCGTATCGACGCTCGCGGGCCTCCTGGCCGTGCTCGGCTTCCAACTCTACCTGCTCGGCGCCTCGGGCTCGATCAACCTGCCCTACGGATCGTGGGTGGTGGACCTCGGGCAATCGCTGGTGATGCCGCATGGGGTCGCCTACGGGATCGCGGCCATCGCGGCCGCCCTCTATTTTTATGCCGGTTTCAGCCGCAACGCGCAGCGCCGGGCGGCCGGCCTGACGCCGGGTTCGACGGTGGGCGTGGCCGCGCGGGCCGTGATCCTCTTCGTCATGCTCGAGGTTGTGGTGTTCTACCTCAACACCGATCGCGGCGTGCCGTGGATGTTCGGCCTCTTCGCAGGGCTCGTGGTGCTGCTCGACTATGCGTTGCGGCGCACGCAATGGGGCCGGCAGATGACGGCGGTAGGCGGCAACCGCGAAGCGGCGCGCCGGGCCGGCATCAACGTGCGCGGCACCTATCTCGGCGCCTTCGTGCTGTGCTCGAGCTTCGCGGCCCTCGGCGGCGTCTTGTCGGCCGCCCGCCTCGCCTCGGCGAGCCAGCAGGCCGGCACCGGCGACGTCAACCTCAACGCCATCGCGGCGGCCGTGATCGGCGGCACGAGCTTGTTCGGTGGGCGTGGCAACGCGTATTCGGCCCTGCTCGGCATCATCGTGATCCAGTCGATCGCCAGCGGGCTGACGCTGCTCGATCTGTCGTCGTCGCTTCGCTACATGATCACCGGTGCCGTCCTGGCCATTGCGGTGATCGTCGATTCACTGGCCCGCCGCTCGCGCGTGTCCCACGGCCGCGCCTGACGCGCGGCTCCTGTTAGTACTTCGATCGGGGAAAAACATGACCATGGGCCAGGACCTTTCGGGACGCGTGGCGGCCGTCACGGGCGCGGCGTCCGGCATCGGCCTCGAATGCGCCAAGACCCTGCTGGCCGCAGGGGCACGTGTGGCCCTGGTGGATCGGGCCGAGGATCAGTTGCGCGCGCTCTGCGCGGACCTCGGCACGAATGCCTTTCCGGTGGTGGTCGACCTGACCGACCCGGCGAGCGTCGGGGACATGCTGCCCAAGATCCTGGCCGAGGCCGGGCAGCTGGACATCTTCCACGCCAATGCCGGCTCCTACGTGGGCGGCGAGATCCTCGGCGGCGATCCCGACGCCTGGGACCGCATGCTCAACCTGAACATCAACAGCGTGTTCCGCTGCATCCACGCCGTGCTGCCCCATATGGTGGCGCGCAAAACCGGCGACATCATCGTGACGAGCTCGGTCGCCGGCTTCATCCCGGTGGTGTGGGAGCCCGTCTACACGGCCTCCAAACACGCCATCCAGGCCTTCGTGCACACGCTCCGCCGGCAGGTCAGCAAACATGGCGTGCGGGTCGGCGAAGTGGCGCCCGGACCGGTGGTCACAGCCCTGCTGAAGGACTGGCCGCAGGCCAAGCTCGACGATGCTCTCGCGTCGGGGGCCTTGATGGAGCCGTCGGCGGTGGCCGAATGCGTGTTGTTCATGCTCACCCGACCGCGCAATGTCGTGATCCGCGACATCGTGGTGCTGCCGGTCGGGCTCGATCTTTAGGCGCGAGCGCCCTGCCCTCGCGCCACCAAACTCAGTTCCTGCCTTATCTGATGGGCGAGCGCCCCCCCTTTTCGGGCGGCCGAGTGGGACAGGTTCGTCCCCTTCCAAACGCCGGTTATCCCGCTTCTTCCTCGGTGACGGTCTCGGCGATCGCCGCGGACCCGCCGTTCAGCAGGGATGCGAGTCCGTGCCCTGCTGCGACCGCGCCGAGGCAGAAGACGACGGACACGACGATGTTGATGAGGGCCCTGTCGAGCGCGCCGGTGCGGATCAGGTCGAGCGTCTGCAGGCTGAAGGACGAGAAGGTGGTGAAGCCGCCGCAGAACCCGACCATGAGGAACAGGCGCGCGGTGTCGGGGAGCGGATAGCGGCCGTTTTCCAGGGTGAGCGTGCCGACGAAGCCGATGACGAACGAGCCCACGATGTTGATCAGGATGGTGCCGGCCGGCACCTGTCGACTGATCGGCATGGCCCACAGCGCGATCCAGTAACGGGCCGTGGTGCCGAGGGCGCCCCCGAGCGCAATCCAGAATGTGTCTCGCATGGTCGTCTTTCAGTGCAACAGGACGGTTGGGATGGAAGGAGGATAAAGCATCGCGTGCACGGGGCGCAGCAGCCGCACCGCGCAGGGGTCCCGGTCTTCCGACAAGGTCTGCGGGAAGCGGCAACGGCGAGCCCCTGCCATCCACGCGCGGCGTCACCTTTGTGCTCGTGACCCTGTCGATCCTGTTCGAGCTGATTTCTCTGTTCCGTCGGCCTATGCGGCTGTCACCCGCACGCGATGCCAAGCGGCGCTGAGATAGCCCTTGAAGTTCCAGGTGTCGCTGGCCTGGGCCGGCTGGGTCTGGCCGGCCGCGTCCCAAGCCCGGACGGCCAACTCGTGTTCGCCTCCCGGCAGGTCGAGGGTCACGTGCCACAGCGTCCAGCTCCAGCGACCGGCGCCATGGTGCTCGATGGTGGCCTGCACCCAGTCGCGCCCACCGTTCGGCGACACGTCGACACGCGTGACGGCGCGGTCGGTCGCGATCGCGTAGCCCCGCACAATGGTCGTTCCCGAGGATACAGGCGCACCGGCTTGAGGCTCGCAGATGGCCGCGTTGAGCGGCATCGACGTGATGGTCACGCCGCGCGCCTCATCCTTCGTGTCCTTGCGCATATCGGGCGGGAACAGGAGGTAGTCGTGCGCTTGCTGGAACGCCGCGGACGGCTCCGCCTGCACCGTGACGCTTTTCAGCCATTTGGGGCTGCGCACCCCCGCGAAGCCCGGCACCACCATCCGGAGCGGCGCTCCGTGTTCGCGGGTGAGCGGCGCGCCGTTCATGGCCCAGGCGATCAGGACATCTTCGCACAAAGCCTTGCTCATCGGGATCGACACGCCGTAGGGCGCATCGGGCGCGTCTTCGTTCGCCGCGACGTCGGCCGACTCGAAGGCCACGTGGAGGTGCGGATGCAAACGGGCCCCGGCGGCCCGCAAAACCTCGGCGAGTGGCACCCCGGTCCATTCAGCGTTGCCGATGGCGCCGGGTGCCCAGGGATCGCCTGTCGTGGGATGGACCTTTTGCATGTCGGCGCGGCGGTTGCCGGCGCATTGCATGACGGCCATCACTGTTTTTGGGGCAAAGCGCGACTGGATGTCGCCGAGCGTCAGCGCGAGAGGCGCATCGACCAGCCCGCCGACCGTGACCGTGTGAGTGGCCATGTCGATCGTCGGCAGCGCACCGTGGCTGCGGATGTAGAAGTCGGCCACGGGGGTGATGAAATTCGCGCGCAACCGGTCGAGCGGCGGTTCGGCGTTGAACGGATCGGCGCTGTGGACGATCAGGTCAGATTTGGAGCTAGCTAGGCCGAACATGCGAGAGGTCCTCCGTGTCGCTCGTCAATGGTCTCTGTTACGGCGGGGTTGCGGGTCAAAGCACGCCGAGGCCGTGGATCAGGACGAAGCTGACGCCGCCAAGCAGCGCCAAGGAAGCCACGACGGCACCCGTGACCCGGCCACCGGCCCGCGCCACGACCCGCACGTCGACCCCGAGCCCGAGCGCCGCCATCGACAGGATTGTGAGCACGTTCGCCAGCATGGCGGTCGGGGCCAGAACCACGGCGGGGATCAGGTTCAGCGTGTGCAGGGTGGCGAGCGCCAGAAAGGCGACGATGAACCAGGGCATTAATTTGTGTACCGGCAGGTGGCCCGGCTGCGGCCGATCGCCGGCCGTGACCTGCGGGGCAGGTTCGTCGGTGTCGTCCCGCAGCCGGGATGCGAGGAATGACAGGACCAGCACGACCGGGCCGAGCATCAGCACCCGCACCAGCTTGACCAGGGTGCCGAGCTGGATCGCGGCGGCACCGACCGGCGCGGTGGCGGCGATCACCTGCGGCACGGCATAAACGGTCAGGCCGGCGAAAACGCCGAACTGGGTGACCGAGAAGCCGAGCAACGGCACCAGGGCCGGCAGGCCGAGCACCACCAGGACGCCCAGCACGGCCGTGAAGGCGATGGAGGCCGCAACATCGTCGCCGTCGGCGCCGATCACCGGCGCCACGGCCGCGATGGCAGAATTGCCGCAGATGGAGTTGCCGCAGGCCACCAGCATCGACATGCGCTTCGGCAGCCCAAGCAATCGGCACAACATAAAACTCCCCGCGACCACGAGCAGCACCACGCCCGCGATGCCGAACAGAAGGCCGGGCCCGATGTCGGCCAGCGTGCGGAACGAGAGGGCGGCGCCGAGCAGCATGACCGCGACCTCGAGCAGCATCTTGGCCGAGAACGCGATACCGGCCTGCCAGTGCACGCCGGGCGTCCAGAGCGAGCGCACGGCGGTGCCGATCAGGATGGCCAGCACCAGCGCTTCCAGCCAGGCGCGGCCGAACAGAACGGCCTCGACGCGTTCGACCACGAAAGCCGCAGCCGTGACGGCCCCGCACAGCGCGACACCCGGCAGAAGCGTGGCGTGGCGGCCTGCCGCGAACCGCGATGCGACCGGGATGGGGCGGTTGGCGGCTTTGGTGTCCATAAAGAAGGTCATCGGGTTCGTCCCTTGGCGACCCGGCGATCATCGGTGGCTGCCGCGATGCGATCCAACGCGGCTTTTCGAACGAATCGATCGCGCATCGCGATCGATTCCCGGCGATCGGCGCTGGGGCCTCATCCGCATCGACGATGGATCGCCGATGGGTCAGGACCGCCCTTGAGTTGGCGAAGCGCCGAGGATGACCGCCAGGAACGCTTCTTCGGCCTTGCTGCGGTGGTGGTCCTTGTGACGCAACAGGGTAAAGGCGCGCTCGGGCAGCCCCGAGGCCACCGGCTCGAGCAACCCCGCCTCGATCGAAGGCGCCGCCACCGAGGCCGACAGCGCGGTCGCTCCCGCGCCGGCCTCGACCGCTCCCCGCACGGCTTCGTTCGAGGGCAGTTCGAAGGCGACGGGCAGCCGGTCGAGCACGCCGGCCGCCCGCGCGGCCGCCTCGAAGATCGAGCGGGTGCCGGACCCCGGCTCGCGCAGCACCCAGTCGCTTTCGGGCCAGGCCTCGGGCCGCACGGGCTGCCCGGCCGCCCAAGGGTGGCCCGGCGCCACCACGATCACGAGCTGGTCGCGCGCGACCTCCACGGCCTCGAGGGCCGGATCGTCGATCGCGCCCTCGACGAAGCCGAGGTCGGCGGCCCCGTCATGCACCGCGGCGGCGACCTCGGCCGTGTTGCCGACCTTGAGCCGCACATCGATCCCGGGGTAGGCGCGCCGAAAGGCCACCAGGTGGCGCGGCAACCAGTAGCTCGCGATGGTCTGGCTCGCCCGGACGTTGAGGGTGCCGCGCTTCAACCCGCCGAGGTCGGCCAGCACCCGCTCGGCCGCCTCGCTGCGGGCCAGCACGGCACGGGCTTCGGCGAGGAATAGGGTGCCGGCCTCGGTGAGCGCGATGCTGCGACCAATGCGGTGGAACAGCTTGGTGCCGCCCCGCCCCTCCAGCGTCGCCACGGCGGCGCTCACGGCCGATTGCGCCATGTGAAGCGCCTCGGCGGCCCGCGTCACATGACAACGCTCGGCCACGGCGACGAAGACGCGGAGTTGGTCGAGCGTCATACGCTCCCGGCCTCGATATCCGCCGCAAGGACGTCGCTGACGAGGCAGGGCGCGAGGAACAGGCTGCGGTCGCGCGCGCCACGCAGCGTCCGTAAGGCCCCGATGGCCTGGAACACGGTGAGGCCAACGACCAGGACCCCGCCGATCGCGTTCAGGATGGCGAGTTGCGTTTGCCGCGCCAAAGCCGACGCCGCATGAACCCTGCGCGGGAAGAGTGACACGACGGAGATGCTGGCCGTGCGCCAGGTGGGCGTGAACTGCCTGACCGTGGCACCGCGGATCGTCATGGATCGCTCCTCGTCAGGGGTCAAATACCGAAACACATCACGGTTGAATTCATATGCCGTAACGACGGCGGTGAGCAGAGTTAGAAGCCGTCAGACCGAGGGCAATGAGGTCGCTATTCGGGAAGGATTACACCCAAACGGGAACGTGGACGATGGCCGGATAGTCTGACCGCGTGAAATGCTCCGAACATGGCCCGGCTGCGCAGTCTGCCTTCGCGATCGAGATCGAAGCGAACGGCCCAGACCTGAGCGCCCCCTCGGCGCCAAGCTGCCGACCGACGTTGCAAGGGCGCGTCCTTTCACGCCGCAGGAAATCCTGAGCGTCACCTCGATATTGTGCTGTGGCCGAATGCAGAATGGCTGAAGCACATCCAGAGTGAAGCCAGCGTCGACTAAAGTCGAACGCCACGCCAGCACAATCCTGGGCGCATCGGTGCCAAAATTATCATGCTTGATATCAGGCGATGAACGCCATCAGGATTGGGACGCTTCGGGGTTCGTGAGCGCCCCGTCGATCAGGTGCCGCAGGGTTGCCAAGGCGACTGCACAGGGTCGCGTTATTTCGGCATCCTCGGCCTCGAGGAGATCTTCGAGATGCCGGGTGGCGGACCCGATCTCGGCCAGACCGAACGTTTCGCTGGTGCCGGCCAGGCTGTGCACCGCTCGGATCAGGTCTTGCCGTGCGTCCGGCTCAGGATCGGCGCAAACGTCGTCCGCCAGGCGCTCGATCGTCTCCAGCATCGTCGGAAGATCGGCGATGAACGAGCTTCTGAGAGTGGCCAACTCGGCCAGGACATCGTCGATCTCGGTCACGCCGCACCTGGGTTGGCTGCCGCTGCGGGCAGGCTCGACAGGGTTTCGCAAGGAAGGCTTGATTGCCGGACCTGGTCGACGAGCCTTGCATCGAAACAGGTCGAGGCGTCCTGCACGGCGACGATCAACGGCCTCTCGATCGCGATCTCGAGCAGTCCATCGAGCGGCCGCACATCACCCGACAGGAAGACGAATTGCGGATGGAGCGCCGCCCTGGCGGCCGAAGCGATCAGGTCAGGGTTCGGCTCCGCGCTCAACAAGATCACCAGGTTCTCTCCATGACGATCGAGGCGCGCCTTCCTGCCGCCGGGGATCACCGTGATCGAGCCCGGTTCCAGCGCCCCGCGATGCACGGCGGCGCGTGACACCCGCCCCGACACCCGCGTGAGGTGATCCAGGAAGGGATCCGTCATGGCCGCCGGCAGCGTGTCCACCGACACCAGGACCGGGGCCGCCAGCGGCTTCGGCAGCCGCTGCAGCAGCGGCCCGAGAACGAGAGGGGAACCGGCCCCTCCCGCATAAACAACGAGATCGGTGCCCGAAGCGATGACCGGCGGGGCGAGGTCCGTCCCGTATTGGCCGCGCTCGCCCCAGAACCGGATCTTCTGCGACACCTGCCGTGTGATCGTGGCCAGATCGATCTCGGCCGCCGACATGGATTTCGGGATGAAGTCGATGGCGCCCGCGGCGATGGCCTGCGAGGTCGCAGCCTTCCCACGCTCCGTCATGCTGCTCAACGTGATGATCGGCGTGGGTCGCCCGACCATGATCTGCCGCGTCGCCTCGATGCCGTTCAGCCCCGGCATGTTAATATCCATCGTGATGACGTCGGGTTTGAGATCGAGCGCCATGGCGACACCCTCGGCGCCGTTGCGGGCTTCGCCGACGATCTCGATCCCGGGATCCAGCTTGATCATGGCACGCAGCGCCATCAGCATGTAGCCGGAGTCCTCGACGGCGAGGAGACGGATCTTGGTCGTACTCATCACCTGAGCCTGGTCGTCGAGCCTTAAAAGATCGTGTGATGCAGGTCCGTGACCACGCTGACATGGCCATCCGCCGCGCTGAAGGGCGCCACGTCGTGGAGGGCCGGCGCGGTCGGGGCGGTTGCGCCGATGGTCGTCGCGAGCTGACTGATCGCCGCCAAGTAGGCCGCGCTGGTGGTGGTCACGCCCGTGATGGTCGGATGGTCGGCGAAACTCACCGGCAAGGTCGCGACCGTGTGGCTTTCGGTTCCGGTGAGGGTCTCGTGAGCCGTCGCCGACACCGTGAGCGTGAAATCCTGCGCAATCGTGGGTTGGCTGAGCGTCAGATGCGCCAGGTCGGAGGCGGCCAGGGTCCACGAGCCATCGGCATGGTGGGTGCCGGCCGAGAGCGCGGCGCCGTCCGGCAGGCCGGAAATGTCGAGTGTCAGGGACTCCGTCGCGTTTCCGTCGGCAAGCGAGGCCGCGATCGCAAGCGGGATCGCGACGCCATCGTGGGCGACGGCGGGCGCTACTGAAAGGTGCGGCGCCGCCACAGGCTCAAGCACCGTCAGCGCAAGCGTCGCCGACGTGGTCGCCGATAGCCCAGTCACGCTGTCGTGGGCGACGGCCGACACATGCAGGGTGGTTGAACCGGCGTCGTGGGGCCCGAGGGTCAGGTCGGCGCCGGCCCATTGCGCGGCATCCAGCGTCCAGCTGCCGTCGGCATGGTGGGTGCCCGCCGAGAGCGTCGCGCCCGCCGGCAGGCCATCGAGCGTCACCGTAAGGCTTTCGGTCGGCAGCAGGTGCGGAACGCTGACGTCGAGGCCGAGATGGACGACCGTGTTCTCGAAGCCGACCACCGTTGGAGACGCCTCGTGCACCGTGGGGGCGTCCAGCGCTGCGAGGAACGAAACCGGCAGGCTGGCCGAAACAGACGTGTCGTGACCGCCGACGGGGTCGTGCGTCGTCGCCACCACGGTCAGGGTCGCGTCCCCGGTCGCATGCGGCGCCGGCGTCAGCGTGAGGGTGGCGAGTTGCGCGCCCGTCAGGGTCCAGCTGCCGTCGAGGTTGTGCGTGCCTGCCGACAGAGTGGCGCCCGTGGGGACGCCCGAGACCGTCACAAACAGCGTGTCGCCCGGAATGAGGTCGGTAACGGCGGCACCGATGTGAAGGGGGAGAGGCGTGTCGGCGAGGCCGTAGGCGGCCTCCACGGTCAGCGTCGGGGCCGCCATCGTGGCCTCGAGCGTCACCGGCAGCGTGGCGCTCGCGGTGGCGTCCAGGCCCGACACGCTGTCATGCGCGTGGGCCGTGATGCCGAGCGTAAAGGTTTGCGCGGCCGCGCCGCTTGCGGGCGTCAGGGTCAGGCCGTTCAGCTGCGCGCCCGTCACGGTCCAGGTGCCGTCGAGGTTGTGGCTGCCGGCCGACAGCGTCGCACCCGTCGGCACGCCGCCGATGGTCAGCGACAAGGATTGCGTGGCGGACACCTCCGCCAGAGCGGCCGCAAGGTGGAGCGCCACGGGGCCGTTCACGGTCCCGATGGCCGGAAGCACCGTCAGGCTCGGCGGCTCGACGATCGTCACCGCCAGCACGCCCGTCGCGGTGGCGTCGAGCCCCGTCGTCCGGTCGTGTGCGATCGCGGTGACCGACACGCTGAAGTCGGTGGTTTGTCCGGCTGGCGGCGTGATGGTGAGGCCGGCAAGCTGGGCGCCGGTCAGCACCCAAGACCCATCGGCATCATGGATGCCGGCCGACAAGGTCGCACCCGCCGGAACCCCGTCGAGGCGCACCACGAGGATCTGCGGCGCGGCCGCGTCGAGCAGGTGGCTCGCGATCGTCAGCGGGATGGCGCCGCCGCCGAGCCCGGCTGCCGCCTTGAGGCTCAGCGCCGGCGCCTCCAAGGTCGCGCCGACATGCACGGCCAGCGACGCGCTGGCCGTGTTGGTCGACGCGTTGGCGACCTCCTTGGTGATCACCGTGACCGACAAGGTGTAATCGCCGCTGGCGTGCGCCGCGGGCACCAGGGCCACGGTTCCGAGGGTCCCGGCCGTGGCGGTCCAGGTCCCGTCGCCGTTGCTGGTGGCGCCCGTCAGAACCGCGCCAGCCGGCAGGTTGCCGATGACGACCTTGGTGACCGCCTCGGCGCCCGACGTATCCTTGAGGGCCGCCGAAAGGTTCAGCGGGATCGGTGCCGTGCCCACGCCCGAAACCGCCGCGGCCGTGAGCGTGACGCCCTGAGCCACCGGCGTGACCGTGACCGGTACACTCAGACCTGTTGCGGCCGCGTCGCCCTTGAGCTCGGTCGCAACGGCCTCGACTTTGATGCTGGTCGTGCCGCTGAAATAAGCGGGCATGTTGATGCTCAGACCGACGAGCTGCGCGGCCGTGACGGTCCAGGAGCCATTGCCGTTGTTGGTGCCGGCGCTCAGCGTCGCCCCGGTCGGCAGATGGCTGATGCTGTAGCTGAGCGTCTCGGATCCGGCCGTGTTGGTCAGCGCGCCCGCGATGGTCAGCGGCACCGCACTGCCTTCGTTGACGGTCGCGGCGACGGCCGAAAGCGTGGGTGTGGCGGCAGGATCGAGGATGTGCACTGCCGTGGTGCCCATCGCGATCGGGGCAAGGCCCACCAGTTTCGCCGTGGTGGTGATGGTGAAATCGGTGTCGCTGTTCTGGGGCGGGGTCAGCTTCAGGTTGGTGAGCTGCGCGGTCGTGAGGAACCAAGTTCCGTCGCTCTGCTTCACGCCGGCCGACAGCGTCGCGCCGCTTGGAAGTCCTGCGAACACGAAGCCGGACAGCGCGTAGAGCACGTTTTTCAGCAGCGGACTGCCGGACAGCGTCGAGGCATCGGCGATCGTGTAGGCGCTGTTCTCCTGCACGAAAATGGCGCCCGAGCTGAAGCCCCCGGATGCCAGCTGGAGATTGACGCCAACGCCCGCCCCAACCGCGCCCGCGACGCCGACATTGACGTCCAGCCCGAGGTCGACCGTCGAGGCCGAAGCCGTGCCGACCCCGACCGTGAAGCTCGCAACGGCGCTGGTGGCCGTGCTGCCGCCCTGCTCATGCGAGACCGAGGTCGCGTAAAGCTTGACGGTGCCGTTGAATTCCGCCGGGGTCGTGAGCGTCAGGGCGCTGAGATCCGCCGCCGACAGCGTCCAGGTGTTGTCGCCGTTGTTGCTGCCATGGTTCAGGGCAAATCCGACCGGCACGCCGTGGAGGACGAAGCTGATGGTTTCGGACCCGTCCGTGTCGGTCAAGCTACCCGCGATCGTGAGCGGGATCGATGCACCAGATGCCCCGATCACGTTGGCGACGGAGATCAAGGGCGTATCGGCGACGCCCACTAGGGTCACGGGGATCGTGGCAGTCGCGGTCGCGGTCGACCCATTGGACTCGATCGACGTCGCCGCAACGGTAAGCGTGAAACCGGCATTGCTGTTCGCGGGCGGCAACACGGTGAGGCCGGTCAGTTGCGCCGGCGTCAGCGTCCAGCTGCCATCGGGGTTGTGGAGGCCGGCCGACAGGGTGGCGCCGCCCGGGACGCCGCCGATCGTCACGCTTCCGAGGTGTTCGGACCCGTCGGTGTCGCTGAGCGCAAGGCCGATGTTGAGCCGAAGAGGCGTGTCCTCCAGCCCCGACAAGGCCGTGACCTGGAGCAGCGGCGCGTCGGCGACGCCCGTCGCGGTGACCAACACAGGCAGGCTGGTGCTGGCGCTCGCGCCGCCAGGGTCGAAGGCCGTGGCCGTCACCGTCAGCGCGATGGTCCCGCTCATGTTGGCGGCGGGCGTCAGCGTCAGGCCGGCCAGCTGGCTCGCAGCAAGCGACCACGTGTTGTTGCCCATGTAGGTGCCGGCCGACAAGCTCGCGCCCGGCGGAACGCCGCCGATGCTGACCGCGAGCGTCTCGTTGACCGTTCCGGCCGGCAGGCTCGCCGCGAGGTTGAGCGCGATGGCCGTGTCCTCCTGGCCGGTCACCGCCGAGCCCGAGAGGAGTGGCGTCGCCGCGACGGACACGACCGACACGACGCATGACGCGACCGTGTCCGCATGGGTGCCGCCGACGGCGGATTGTGCATCGACGCCCAGGGTCAGCTGACCGCTGAAACCCGGCGGCGGTGTGAGCGTCAACCCCGTGAGCTGGGCCGCCGTGAGGGTCCAGGACCCGTCCGCATGTTGGACACCGGCCGACAGCGTGGCCCCGGTGGGCATGCCTGAGATCGTGACCGAGAGGGTTTCGCCAACCGCGGGCGCCACGAGAGCCGAGGTAATGCCGAGCGCGATCGGCTTGTTTTCCAGACCTGTCGCGGGCAGCACTGCGAGGCTCGGCGCATCGGCGACCGGCGCGATCGACACGCCGAGGCTTGCGGCCGTCTGGGCCTGGCTGCCATTCGGTTCGAGGGCCGTGGCGGTCACATTCAGCGTGAAGGCACCGCTGTAGTTCGCCGGCGGCAACAGCGTCAGGCCGGTGAGCTCGGCCGCCGTCAGCGTCCAGGTGCCGTCCGGGTTGTGGGTGCCGGCCGACAACGTGGCTCCGGCCGGGATGCCGGCGAATGTCACCGAAATGGTTTCGTTCGGGCTGAGGACGGCGGCATGGATCGACAAGGGGACCGCCCGGTCCTCGAGGCCTGTCGCGGCGGCGACCTGCAGGGTAGGCGCCGCGGCCACAGCCGTTATGGAAACGGGCAGAACGGCCGTGGTCGCGGCGAGCGAGCCATTGGCCTCCGGGGTCGTGGCGGTGACCTGGAGGCTGAGAGCGCCAGTGAAGGAAGCCGGTGGCATCAGGGTGAGGGCCGCAAGCTGGGCCGGCGCGAGGGTCCAGGTGCCGTCGGCGTTGTGGGTGCCGGCCGACAAGGTCGCGCCCGTGGGAACGCCGGCGATCGTCACCGACACGGCGTCGCCATTCGGGTTCGAGGCGGCGATCGACAACGCCACGGCAGCGTTCTCAGAGCCGAGCGCGCCCCCCAGCTGAAGTGTCGGGGCTGTGGCGACAGGAGCGACCGTGAGGGTCAGCGGCACGCTGCTGCTTGCCGTGGTGCCGTCAGACACCCTGTCGGTAGCCGTCACGGTGAGCGCGATGGAGCCGCTGAAATTATGCGGCGGCGTCAGCGACAGCCCGGCCAGATCCGCGGCCTGCAAGGTCCAACTGCCGTCGCCATTGTGGGTGCCCGCCGAAAGAACCGCGCCCGTGGGAACGCCGGTGATCGTGACGGTCACGAGCTGGTTGACGTAAGGGGTCGCGAACACCACGACGGGAATCGAACTGTTTTCGACCCCTGCGGTCGCGACGACCAGCAGCGAAGGCGCTACAGCCACCGGCGCCACCGTGACGGCGAGCGTGCCGGACGCATCCGCATGCGTGCCGCCCACCGCCGCCTCGGCCGTCACCGACAAGCTGAGCGTGCCGGAATAGCCGGCCGCCGGCGTCAAGGTGAGGCCGGTGAGCTGGGCCTGGGTCAGGGTCCAGCTGCCGTCGGTGTTGTGGATGCCGGCCGACAAGCTGGCGCCCGTGGGCACGCCCGCGACGGTGACGGCCAGGGTTTCGCCGGCGGCCGGGTTGACGAGGCCGCTGCCGATGGCGAGCGCGATCGGTTGGTTTTCGAGACCTGCGGCGGCCGCAAGCGTCAGGGTCGGCACGTCGGCCACCGGCGCCACCGTGACGGCGAGCGTGCTGGACGCATCCGCATGCGTGCCGCCCACCGCCGCCTCGGCCGTCACCGACAAGCTGAGCGTGCCGGAATAGCCGGCCGCCGGCGTCAAGGTGAGGCCGGTGAGCTGGGCCTGGGTCAAGGTCCAGCTGCCGTCGGCTTGGTGGATGCCGGCCGACAAACTGGCACCGGTGGGCACGCCCGCGATGGTGACGGCCAGGGTTTCGCCGGCGGCAGGGTTGACGAGGCTGCTGCCGATGGCGAGCGCGATCGGCTGGTTTTCGAGACCTGCGGCGGCCGCAAGCGTCAGGGTCGGCACGTCGGCCACCGGCGCCACCGTGACGGCGAGCGTGCCGGACGCGTCCGCATGCGTGCCGC
>NZ_JARPVX010000041.1:25880-33045 GCF_033947565.1 Lichenihabitans sp. Uapishka_5 | reverse complement strand
CGCACGTCAGACCGCGCCGCCTGACTGCCGCGTCACCCAAATTCCCGCGTAGCTCCATGAGCGAGTGCCCATGATCCGAAGCGAAACCATCAACTACGTGGCCGATGGCCTGTCCATGATCGGCCAGCTCTACGCCCAAGATGCCACTGCTGCGCCGCGGCCCGGCGTCCTGGTCTTTCCCGAAGCGTTCGGCCTCGGCTATCATGCGAAGTCCCGCGCGGAGCGCTTGGCGGGTCTTGGCTATGTGGCGCTCGCCTGCGATCTCCATGGTGGAGGGCAGGTTCTGGATGACCTCGGGGCCGTGATGGGCCTGATCGGTCCGATGCGCGCCGACCCGGCGAGCACCCGCGCCCGCGCCCGCGGTGGACTGGATGCGCTGCTGAAACAGCCCGGCGTCGATCAAGCCCGGATCGGGGCCATCGGCTTCTGCTTCGGCGGCACCATGGCGCTTGAGCTCGCGCGCAGCGGAGCGGACCTGGCCGGCGTGGTCGGGTTCCATTCCGGGCTGCTGACCGCCCGACCGCAGGACGCCACGAGCATCAAGGGCAAGGTGCTGGCCTGCATTGGCGCGGACGATCCGGCCGTTCCCTTCGACGAGCGCAGGGCCTTCGAGGAAGAGATGCGGGCGGGTGGGGTCGACTGGCAGTTGCACGTCTATGGCGGGGTGGTGCACAGCTTCACCAACAAGAACGCCGATCGGATGAATCGCCCCGAGATGGTGCGCTACGACGCCAAGACGGATGCGCGCTCCTGGGCCAGCATGCAGTCTTTCTTTACGGAGGTTTTCGCCGCATGACACCGTGACAGCGAACGCCGGACGACGTCTTGTCGGTGACTGGCGGCGGCGTCAGCCAGCATCGGCGCTGGTCAGGCCGGATCGATAGGTCAGCGAATGCCCTCCCAGCACGAGGCCTTTGCTCTCGCTCTACAAGGAGCCGCCGCGTTCGATCGCCTTCTTGAGGCCAGGCTGCTGAATGAGCAGAGCGAGGTAGGCTGCGACCTTCGGATGATCGCCTAGGAGACCGAAACGCTCTGCGACCTGCAATAGGTAGAGCATCTGCATGTCGGCCAGCATCAGTCTGTCGCCCATGAGGAAGGGACCGGCGCCGACCCGCTCGCCTATGTAGCCAAAGGTGGCGTCTAGCTGAGGCAACACGAACCCCGACAAGGCCTCCGGGAGTCCCCCGGTCATGTCGCCGATCACCTTCAGCATGATCGGGAAGGCGGCCGAACCCTCGACGTAATCGACCCAGCCGTCGTGAACGGCTGCCGCATCGCTGCCGGCCGGCGGCGTGAAGCGACCATTGCCGTAGCGGGCCTCGAGATACCGCAGGATCGCGCTCGATTCGGCCAGAACGAGGGACCCATCGACGATCACCGGCGATTTGCCGAGCAAATGGACTGCCTTGAGGGCCGGCGGCGCGCGATGATTCTCGTCACGCTGGTACGGAATGAGCGTGAAGGGAACGCCCAGTTCCTCGAGCAGCCAGAGAACCCGGATCGATCGCGATTGGTCGAGGTGATGCAGTTCGATCAAGACGGACTCCTTCTCAGATCATTGCAATCCGGACAGTCGCGTGTCGCAGCGCGAGAACAACGGTATGCCTGCTGACAACCCTGTCATCTCCCGCCTCCGCTGACCAGCGACGGCCGCAAGACGGGAGCCGACGATCACCGCGATGGGGCCGTGACCATCCAGTCGCTAGCGCTCCCCACCGGTCCGCTTAAGATCGTCGCACCGTTACCAGCCCGGGTGTGTTGAATGTCGAAGCCCTTCCATGCGGATCATGCCCAGACGGTGATTGTCGGTGCGGGGATCGTGGGTAGCGCGCTTGCGCTCCATCTTGCCCGCATGGGGCAGCGCGACATCCTGGTGCTCGACCGCGGTTCTCTGAATGCACCGGCAGGCTCGACCGGACATGCTCCCGGCCTTCTGGGACGCAACGCCGCTTCGGCCTCGCTGTCCGCGATGGCCTGCGAGACAGCCTCGCTGCTTGCCGAGCTTCCCACCGGAACACCAGCCTTGACCCGCGTCGGAAGCATCGAGATCGCTCGCGATCGAACGCGACTTGGTGAGATCGAGCGTAAATTCCATGTCGCCACCGAGCGTGGACTGCGGGCACGATTGATGACGAGCGAAGAAGTCGTCGAACGGGTGCCCTACCTCAATCCCGACGTAATCGCCGCAGGCCTCTTCCTCCCCGATGACGGCGTTCTGGACGTCAAACGGGGCTTGTGGGCCATTCAGGCCGAGGCGGCCGCGCTTGGGGTGGCGTTTCGCGAAAACACGGAGGTGACCGGCTTCGAGCGGGTCGGCGGACACGTCGCGGGCGTGAGGACCGCCGACACCGTTCTAAGCTGCGACCGGGTCGTCATCGCCACGGGGATCTGGGGCCGCTTTCTGCTCGACACGCTGGATGTCGCGCTGCCGATCGTTCCGGTGCAGCATCCTTATGTCACGACGGCACCAGTGGCCACGCTGGCTGGCAGTTCCGCCGAGGCCACGCACCCGTTCGTTCGGGATGTCGAGCGGCTGTTCTACCTGCGAGAGCACGGTGACCGCCTGGGCTTCGGCTGGTTCAGCCATCTGCCGACCGCGACGGACCCACAGGCCATGACGACCGCCGACATGCCGTTCCCCTCACACGGTCTGCTCGATGATCTCGAACACGACCTCGTTCCCCTGCTCGGTCAAACCGCGCTCGAACAAAAACTGAACGGCCTCCTGTCGATGACGCCTGACGGGTTACCCCTCATCGGCCAAGTCGACGGGCGCCCCGAACTCTGGGTCGCGGAAGCACTCTGGGTCACGCATGCCGGAGGAGCGGGCCGTGCTTTGGCTGAACTGATGCTCGGCCGCGCCCCGTGGATCGACCTCGAGCCGTTTCGCTTGAACCGCTTCTCACATGTTGACGTTGAAGCGAACCGACAACAGTCCCTCAGTTTGTACAACAATATCTATGCTTGGGGTGGATAGCGCTACACCGCACATGGTCTGCTCACCGGTCCGCCCATGTCGATGCGAGTGAGTGGTCGTCGATGCGTCGCTGTTGGTCCCAAAAACCTCATGGACGCCGACCGTCGTCTGGGCGCGAGCTTGCCGCGCACTCGGGCCCCATGCAATTCCTGATACTAGGTGACGCGCGCGTTCCCGTGTTCTGCCTGTCTTGCATGCCGTGCGGGTCGAACCCAAAAACGTCATCCATGCCCCCCCTGCCATCGGAGAAAGTCTCATGCGGTACAACAAGCTTGGCCGGACCGGCCTGTTCGTGTCCGAACTGTGCCTCGGCACCATGACGTTCGGCGGCACCGGCGAGATCTGGAGCAAGATCGGCAACTTGCAGCAGGGCGAAGCCGACGATCTCGTCAGAATGGCCTTCGACCAGGGCATCAACTTCATCGACACGGCCGACGTGTATTCTCAAGGACGATCGGAGGAAATCACCGGCCAGGCGCTGCAAAACCTCGGCATCGCACGGGACGACGTTGTGGTGGCCACCAAGGCGTTCGGCGAGACCGGCAAGGGAGCCAACAGCCGTGGTTCGTCGCGCGTCCACCTCATTGACGCCTGCAAGGCAAGCCTCAAGCGGCTCAAGGCCGACCACATCGACCTCTACCAGTTGCATAGCTTCGACCCGGCAACCCCGATCGAGGAAACCTTGCGGGCTCTCGACATCCTGGTTCAGCACGGCCACGTCCGCTACGTGGGCGTGTCGAACTGGGCGGCTTGGCAAATCACCAAGGCGCTTGGCATTTCCGAGAGGTTGGGCCTTGCCCGCGTCGAAACCGTCCAGGCCTACTACACCGTCGCCGGGCGCGATCTCGAGCGCGAACTCGTCCCGATGATGAAGTCCGAGGACGTCGGCCTGCTCGTATGGAGCCCTCTGGCAGGCGGCCTGTTGTCGGGCAAGTACACGCGCGAAGCGCAGGGCGAGCAGGGGAGCCGACGGCTGTCCTTCGACTTTCCTCCCGTGAAGAAGGATCGGGCCTGGGATGTGATCGACGTGCTCAAGCCGATGGCGGACGCACGCGGGGTGTCGGTGGCACAGATCGCGCTCTCTTGGCTGTTGCACCAGAAGGTCGTGACCAGCGTCATCGTCGGCGCCAAGCGCGTGGATCAACTGAAGGACAATATCGCAGCGACGACGGTCGAACTCAGCCACGACGATCTCGCGGCGATCGATGCGGTGAGCGCGCTGCCGGCCGAGTATCCCGGCTGGATGCATGCCTTCCAGGGCGAATTTCGTCGTAAGCAGTTGGCCGGTGATCCGCGTAGGACATCACGCTGACGAACGAGGCACCGATGGGCAAACCAAACACTCTGAGAGGACGCGCGCTGGTGCTCGGCGGCGGTGGCGTAGCCGGCATCGCGTGGATGACGGGACTGCTGCTCGGCCTGAGCGATGAAGGCGTGGACCTGCACGGCGTCACCGATACGCTGATCGGGACCTCGGCGGGCTCGACCGTCGCTGCCCAGATCGCAGGTGACACGCGTCTCGACGATCTCTTTCAGCGGCAAGTCGACCCGGCGAGGCAGGTCGCGGAACTTCAGCCGAAACCGCACCTTCTCGAGTTGGTCAGTCACGCACTTCCCGTCTTGTTCGAGCTTTCGGATCCGACCGAACGAACCCGCCGGATTGGCGACCTGGCGGTGAACACCACGACGGTACCTGAATCCGTGCGGCGGAATGTGATTGCAGCACGTCTTCCGGAACATAAGTGGCCCGACCGGGTGCTGAAGATCGTGGCAGTCGACATCACAACGGGAGAACCCCGGGTCTTCGACCGTCTGTCAGGGGTCGAACTCGTGGACGCAGTGGCGGCGAGTTGTGCCGTCCCAGGCTTATGGCCACCCGTGAGCATCGGCGATCGTCATTACATGGACGGCGGCATCCGTTCGTCGGACAATGCAGATCTCGCAGCCGGGTCTGAAACCATCGTTGTGATCTCGCCTCTGGGTACCGGGGGCGTGACGCTGCCGGGCAGCAGCAACCTTTCCAGCCAAGTCGAGGTCTTGCATCGAGACGGTGCCCGGACGCGCGTCATCGAACCAGACGATGCCGCGCGCAAAGCGATCGGCCAAAACCCGCTCTCACCCGACACCCGGATCCCTGCGGCCGAGGCCGGCCGAGCACAAGGTCGCGCGATCGCGGCTGGTCTGGCCATGTTCTCGGACAAGCCATCGTGATGAGCTCGACCGGCGGCCGTTTGCCCGAGGTCCTGATGAAGCATCCCAAGGCCGCTACGGTCGCGCCGATGTTCACGCCGCTGCGGCGCGACGATCCTATGCCCGTGAACGGACGTATGCGCGCCCACATTGGTCATGCTGTAGGTTGGAAGTCTCGCCCGAAAGCAGCCGTTTGAGCGTGCTGACCTCCAGCGCTTTGGGTCAGGCTGAGGAGGACATGGGTGCTGCACAGATGATGGCTACGATGTCACGCCGTTCTGTTCCTTGACCTCTTCGAACGAAAAGCGGTGATAAGCGGCAAATGGAAGTGAACGGCAGCCAGCGTCGAATGCTGACCAGCACGAAGTTGTAGGTCTAAGAGGTAAAGCCGTCGGATGAACTGGGACCGCCCTCATCGTGATCCCTGCCATGCGTGCCTGGCGTGCGATGTGCGGAGGCAGGCCATCTGCGCGGCGCTCGATGACCAGGACGTCGGAGCGCTCGAGGCCATCATGACCGCCACGGCGCTCGACGCCAACGCGACCCTCGTGCACGAGGGCGACCCGCGCCGCCGCGTATACAGCCTCACGGGTGGCATGTTGCGCCTGTCGACCCTTCTGCCGGACGGACGGCGGCAGATCACCGGCTTTCTAATGCCGGGCGACTATCTGGGGCTGGCCGACGACGACACTTACGCGCTGAGCGCTGAGGCCGTCGTGCCTTCGCAATTGTGCAGCTTCCCGGTTGCTCAGATGGACGGACTGATGGCGCGTTTTCCGCGCCTCAAGGACAGGCTTCACCTGATGACGCGAACGGCGCTGAGACAGGCACGGGACAATCAGATCGTGCTGGGACGGCTTGCGCCGGTCGAAAAGGTTGCCTCCTTCCTGCTGGTGACGGCGCAACGGGCTGCCGCGGCAGGCCAAGCCGGCGACGTGGTCAATCTGCCGATGACCCGGGCCGACATCGCCGACTACCTCGGCCTCACGGTCGAGACGGTGAGCCGCTCCTTCACCAAGCTCAAGGTACAGGACCTCATCCATCTGCCCGACCCGCACCACGTCACGCTCGTGGATCGCCACGCACTCCAGGCCGTGGCGGGCTGGTCCGCCTGACGCCGCTCACCCGATCCGTTCGAGCCGTCCATTCGTCAGCCGGAAAACCCGGTCTGCCGTTCCGGGCGGCAGGGCCGCGTGGGTGACGAGGACAACGGTGCGACCGGCCGTGGCGCAGGCGAGATCGTGCAGGAAAGCCCGCTCCGTCTCCTGGTCGAGACCGCTCGTGGGCTCATCCAGCAACAGGATGGCGGCAGGGCTCAACAGCGTGCGTGCGAGGCAGATCCGGCGGGCCTGGCCGGCCGACAAGGTCCGTCCCCCTTCTCCGCACCACGTGTGGAGGCCGTCGGGCAGGCCTTCCACGAAGGAGCGGAGGCGCGCCTGATCCAAGGCACGCCACAGTGCCGCATCATCCGCGTCGGGCCGCCCGAGGCGGAGATTGTCGCCCACCGTGCCCAGAAACACGGGCGTAGTCTGGCTCATCAGGGCCACCCGGGCGTGGAGGTCGGCTTGCGCCACGCTGGAGACATCCGCGCCCGCGACGCGCACGAGACCCTCGGCCGGATCAGCCAGGCGCAGTGCGAGGTCGAGCAGCGTCGACTTCCCACAGCCGCTTTCGCCCACGATCGCAACGCGCGATCCGGCCGGGCAATGCAAGGTCAGTCCGCGCAGCAGCGGCCGTTCCGGGCGATGGGAGAACGACACCGCCGAGAAGGTGAGGTCGCTGCCAGGCGGCAGCGACTGCGGGGTGGCGGGTTCGGCGACCGCCGGCGCCGTCGATGCGATCGCGGCCAGCCGCTCGGCCGCCGCCAGGGCCGCTCCGAAGCGGCCCGCGTTGCGCACCATCACGGCAGCGGCCTCGAAGCTCGCCAGCACCGCGAGCACGAGCCCCACCAGCATCGGGCCGCCGAGGATGCCTTTGCCGACCGCCTCCAGGCCCGCC
>NZ_JARPVX010000041.1:0-25870 GCF_033947565.1 Lichenihabitans sp. Uapishka_5 | reverse complement strand
GGTAAGGCCCGCGCACACCGAGGCCGCCGCCGACGCGCCCGCGCCAGCGCGGCTCTGCCGGTGTCCGATGCGCGCCAGCGTGCCGGCCGCCTGCTCGACGTCGGCCTGGATGGCCCCGGTCGCGGCAAAGCACAGGAGGTCGGCGTGTCCCTCGACCCCGTCAAGAACGGACGATCGCAGCCCCGCACTCGCGACGACCAGCCTGCGGCCCGTATGGCGCGTCGTGGCCACAAGGAGCATCGGAAGCCCGGCCACGGCGAGACCGAACCCGATGCCGAACACGGCAGTGGCGGACGGAAGGAGCGCGAACAACGCCGCTTCCACGCCAAGGCCGACCAGCACGACGATCAACGTCGGGCCGAGTGCCGTGATGAACATCGTGTCGAGCGCCTCCACATCGCCGAGGAGCCGCGACACCAGATCGCCACGGCGCCAACGCGGTCCGCCAAGCGGCACCCGGGGAACGAGGCGCCCGAACAGCCATCCGCGGATGTCGGCCAGGAGCCTCAGCGTCACGTCGTGGCCGATGAGCTTTTCCCCGTAGCGCGACCCGATCCGTAGGAACGACAGCCCGCGTACCAGGGCCGAAGGGCCGAAGAGGTTGAAGCTCAGCGCGGCCGTGGTGAGAGCCGCGCCGGTCAGGAACCATCCCGAAATGCCAAGCAGGGCCACGCCCGCCATCGTGGACACCAGGGACAACAGCAGGGTGGCGACGAGGCCCCGCCCTTGTCGCGCGAACAGGTCGCGGAAGGTGAGAAGGGATCTCATCGGGGATCGTCCGTGCCGGGCGTAAGGAGGGTGTCCATAGTCCCGGTCCCGCGACTGCTCGCGGCGGCAGGATCGGCGGCCCCCCGAACAGGCGAAACCCTTTTGTCCGGGCGGGATGTCGGCCCATGGGCGGCCATCCGCCTGCAAAGCGCCCCGTCGACCCGCGTTCGGCGACAGCATCGGGCGCAGCTTGGACGATCATGCGCGGCAGAGGTCATGCGGCACCTTTCTGGGGGTTGCGCACCGCGCGCGTGCGGCGATGCGGGGTGGCCAGGATCATGCGACCCTCGATCCGCAGGACACGCTCCATGCGCGCCGCCACGGCGGCGGAATGGGTGGCCACGATCAAGGTGCGACCGTTAGCGAAACGGAGGATGGCGTCCAGCACGGCCGATTCGGTATGGGGGTCGAGGTGAGCCGTGGGCTCGTCGAGGAGGATCAGGTCCGGGTCGCGCAGAAGGATGCGGGCCAGGGCCACGCGATGGGCCTCTCCACCCGACAAGCCGAGGCCACCTTCGCCGACGGCGGTGTCGAGGCCGTCGGGCAGCGTGGCCGCGAAGCGCATCACACCGGCCTGTTCCGCAGCGGCCCGCACCGCGGCCGCCGCGGCGTCCGGGCGAGCGAACCGGATGTTGTCGGCGATCGTGCCGTGAAGCAGGTGCGGGCGCTGACTTAAGACGGCCACGCGGGCACGAAGCTCATGCTCCGGCACGTCGGCAATCGGAACGCCCCCGAGCTCGATGACGCCTTCGCAGGACCGGAGCCCGGCCAGAGCTTCCAGAAAGCTCGACTTGCCGACCCCGCTCGCGCCCAGGAGGGCGACATGGGCGCCGGGCGCGGCGGCGAACTCCGCCTTGACCAGAAGGGGCCAGCCACCGTTTGGAGTTGAAAGGTCGAGCGCGGCCACGACCACCGACAAGGGCCCGCTCGGCAGCTTCCCGGTGACGGCTGCGGCACTGGTCGGGGCATCGTTCAGCGACGGCAGGCCGTCGAACAAGGATTCGAGGCCTTCCAGGGCGGTCTTGGCGGCGGCCCGGTCATGGTAATGCGCCGCGAACTGGCGCAGCGGGAGGTAGACCTCCGGAGCCATCAGCAGGCAGAACAGGCCTGCCCGCAGCGTCAGGGGCGCCGCGTGGAGGTGAAGAAAGCCGAGATAGGTCAGCCCGACATAGAGCGCGACGCCCGCCACCCCGAGCGCGGCGAAGAACTCCAAGACGGCCGAGGACAGGAAGGCGATCCGCAGCACCCCGAGCGTGCGGGCCCGGAGGTCGTCGCCGGCCGCGCGGAGGCGCTCGGTTTCGGTCTCGGCACGGCCGAGAAGCTTCAGGGTCACGAGCCCGCGCAGCCGGTCGGCGAAGAAGCCCGACAAGCGCAGGAAGGCTTGCTGGTGTTCCTTGTGGGCGGCTTCCGCTCCCCAGCCCACCAGGGCCATGAAGATCGGGACAAGGGGCGCGGTGACGAGAAACAGCAGCCCCACGGCGGGCTCGATGAACAGGGCCGTCAGGGCGAAGACGATCGGCAGCGCGGTTGCGAGCGCCATGGATGGCAGGTAGCGGGCGAAGAAGCCCTCGAGCAGGCCCACTTGGTCCACGATCGCGCCCGACAGCGCGCCTGACGGGCGTGCGGCGGTCCAGTCCGGCCGCCGTCGCAGCAGCCCTCGGAACAGAGCACCGCGCAGGTCGCGCATGATGCTCTGTGCGGCCCGGCTGCCGAACACCTCGCCGCACCAGACCAGGGCGGCCCGCGCGACGATCAGTCCCGCGATCAGGCCCAGGGGAGCCAGCAGCACGCCGGCGGAGGCGTTGCCGACGAACGCGCGCTCCACGAGGTCCGCGAACAGCCACGCCTGCGGCAGCAGCAGCACGCCCGCCAACAGCGGGGCCGCCACCGCCACGGCGAGCGCCCCGCGGGCCTGACGGGCGAGGTCCACCAGGGCTTTTCCGGCCGGAATCGGCGACGGCAGCGAGGCGCCGCCTTCGGTTCGGCGGACGGGGGGGGGCGGAGGGCGGAAACGGCACATGGGCAGGCTCATCGGGTAAGCCGCCATCAGATAGGCTCACCGACGGCCCGGCATTGATTGAAATCAAAGCGGAGCCGTTCGACGGCGCCTAACCCAAGACCAAGCCGTATGCGATGCGGCATCACACAAGGTCTTGATGATGATCGACATGTCCGTCGTGGACCTGTCGCGGCTGCAATTCGCCGCGACAGCCCTCTACCACTTCCTGTTCGTGCCCCTGACGCTGGGGCTGTCCTTCATGCTCGCCATCATGGAAAGCGTTTACGTGATGACGGGCCGCGACGTCTGGCGGCGCATGACGCTGTTCTGGGGCACGTGCTTCGGCATCAACTTCGCCATGGGGGTCGCCACCGGTATCGTCATGGAATTCCAGTTCGGCATGAACTGGAGCTACTACAGCCACTATGTCGGCGACGTCTTCGGGGCACCGCTCGCCATCGAGGGGCTGATGGCCTTCTTCCTCGAAGCGACCTTCATCGGCATCTTCTTCTTCGGTTGGGACCGGCTGTCCCGGGTGGGCCACCTCGCGGTCACTTGGCTGGTGGCGTTCGGGGCCAATTTCTCCGCGCTGTGGATCCTCATCGCCAACGGGTGGATGCAGAACCCGGTGGGGTCGACCTTCAACCCAGACACGATGCGCATGGAGATCCAGGACTTCATGGCCGTGATCTTCAATCCGGTCGCGCAGGCCAAATTCGTCCACACGGTGAGCGCCGGCTACTGCACAGGCGCCATGTTCGTGATGTCGATCAGCGCGATCTACCTGCTGCGTGGCCGGCACACCGACCTCGCCCGCCGTTCCATGGCGGTGGCGGCGAGCTTCGGTCTCCTTGCCTCGCTCTCCGTCGTCGTGCTGGGCGACGAGAGCGGCTACGTCACGACCGAGCATCAGAAGATGAAGCTCGCCGCCATGGAGGCCATGTGGCACACCGAAGCCGCGCCCGCCGGCATCGATGTCTTCGCGGTGCCGAGCCAAGAGACCCGCGCCAACACCTATGAGATGAAGATCCCCTTAGTGGCGGGCCTAATCACCACGCGCTCGATCTCGACGGAAGTGCCCGGCATCACCGAGCTGGTCGAGGACGCCAAGGTCCGCATCCGCAGCGGCATGACGGCCTATGCGGCGCTTGCCAGAGTCAAGGCGGACAAGACCGACGCTAAAGCCAGGCAGGTGTTCGACGCTCATTGGCGCGATCTCGGTTACGGCCTGCTGCTCAAGCGCTACACCGACGACGTCGCCACGGCGTCGGCCGACCTCGTGGACAAGGCCGCCTGGGACACGGTGCCGGATGTGCGGACGCTGTTCTGGAGCTTCCGCATCATGGTGGCGTGCGGCATCTACCTGATCGCCTTCTTCGGGTTGGCGTTCTGGCTGTCGACCAAACACAGGCTCGGGGCGAGCCGCGCCTGGCTGTGGCTGGCCATTCTGAGCCTGCCGGTCCCATGGATCGCGATCGAGCTCGGGTGGGTGGTGGCCGAATATGGCCGGCAGCCCTGGGTCGTCGAGGGCGTGCTGCCGACCTTCTATGCCGCCTCGGGCCTCACCTTCACGGATCTGGCCATCAGCCTCGCTTTTTTCCTCGTGCTCTACACGAGCCTCGCGATCGTCGAGGTGATCCTGATGGTGCGCGTGATCCGGCATGGGCCGAGCGACAAGGCCCTCGCGCTCGAAGGCTTCGCGGGCAGCGCGCATCTGCCGACCGGCGCGGCGGCGACCCCCGACCGCTGATTTCCCCCAAGCTCTCCCGGCCGAGCCGGCCACGCGCCGGCTCGGGACAGGCGCCAAGGCGCCCCCTCAACTCGAAGGACCTCCGGTCACATGATCCCACTCGATTACGAAACCCTCAGAGTGCTCTGGTGGCTGCTGCTCGGCATCCTGCTGATCGGCTTCACCCTGTTCGACGGTTATGACCTCGGCGTCGGTGCCCTGCTGCCTTTCGTGGCCCGCAAGGACGACGAACGGCGCGTCCTGATCAACCTCGTGGGACCCACCTGGGAAGGCAACCAGGTGTGGCTGGTGCTGGGCGGCGGCGCGATCTTCGCGGCTTGGCCGGCGCTCTATGCCGTCTCGTTCTCCGGCTTCTACCTCGCCATGATCGCGATCCTGCTGGCCTTGATCCTGCGCCCGGTGGGTTTCAAGTTCCGGGGCAAGGTCGCGAACCCGGCCTGGCGTTCGGTGTGGGACTGGGCGCTCTTCATCGGCGGCTTCGTGCCGGCGCTGATCTTCGGCGTCGCGGTCGGCAACGTGCTGCGCGGGGTGCCGTTCTCCTTCGACGAGACGTTGCGCCCCTCCTACGCGGGAAGCTTCTTCGGACTGCTGACACCCTTCCCGCTCGTTTGCGGCTTCGTCAGCCTGGCCATGTGCGCCATCCATGGGGCCGTGGTGATCGCCCTGCGGACGACCGGCATCACGGTCGAGCGCGCCCGGGCCTATGGCAAGCTCGCTGCGCTCGCGACGCTCGTTCTGTTCGCGCTGGCCGGACTCTGGGTCGCCTTCGGTTCCCTCGGCTTCGTTGTCACCAGCCTGCAGGAGACCGCCGGTCCCTCCAACCCGCTCGACAAGACCGTGGTCCCGCAGAGCGGCGCCTGGATGCACAACTACGCTGCCCACCCTTGGATGATCCTGGCCCCGGTGCTCGGTTTCGCAGGCACAGCACTGGCCTGGCTCGGTCTCAACGGCCGAGCGTGGTTCACGGCCCTCGTCGGATCCAGCCTGACGATCGTCGGCGTGATCTCGACCGCCGGCCTGTCGCTGTTCCCGTTCCTGCTGCCGTCATCGAGCGATCCGCGCGCGAGCCTCACCGTGTGGGATGCCTCGTCCAGCCACCTCACCCTCTGGACCATGCTGCTGGCGACCGCGCTCTTCCTGCCGATCATCCTCGCCTACACGGCCTGGGTCTACCGGGTGATGAGCGGCCCCGTGACGGCCGGCTCGATCGGCCGCAACCCCAACGCCTATTGAACCGAATTCCGGCTTCCAACGAAGGACATGGCGCCATGTGGTATTTCTCCTGGGTCCTCGGCCTCGGCCTTGCCTGCACGTTCGGCATCCTGAACGCGATGTGGTTCGAGATGCGCGAGGATCGCCGCCTCTCCGCTGCCCTCGACACACCGTCGGTCGGGCCGCGGCGATGACGAGCCGGCTCGTCCAGCGCTATGCGGGGTTGGCGGTGCCGCGCTACACCTCCTATCCGACAGCGGCCGAATTCACGGCCGCTGTCGGCCCCGCCGATCAGGCGCGGTGGCTCGGAACGCTCAACCCGGGTGAGCCGGTGTCGCTCTATCTCCACGTGCCCTATTGCCGGGACATCTGCCATTACTGCGGCTGCGCCACCATGATGGTGTCCCGCGACGCCGTGCTGGCGCGGTACCGCCACGCGCTGGAGTGCGAGATCGACCGGGTCGGCCGCCATCTCCTCCGTCGCCCGCGCGTGGCGCATCTGCACTGGGGCGGCGGCACTCCGTCCCTGCTCGGGGCGGCCGGTCTGGCCGCCGTTCTCGACAGGTTGGCGTCCCACTTCACCTTCGACGATGGGTACGAACATGCCATCGAACTCGACCCGCGCAGCGTGACGCCGATGCTTGCTTGGGATCTCGCCCGGCTTGGCTGCAATCGGGTAAGCCTCGGAGTGCAGGATCTCGATCCCAAGGTCCAGATCGCCATCGGACGCGTGCAGCCACTGGACGTCGTGGGGAGCGCCTTTGCGGCGCTGCGCGACGCCGGCATCGCGCGGATCAATGTCGATCTCATCTACGGTCTTCCCCGGCAGACCACGGCATCCGTTGAAGAAACGGTCCGCGAGGTGGCGGCCCTGAGCCCGAACAGGGTGGCCTGTTACGGTTATGCACACCTGCCGCAACGCAAGCGCAACCAGCGCTTGATCGACACCGCTTCCTTGCCGAACGTCGTGGAGCGCTTCGCCCAAGCCAGGGCGATCGCGGCCAGTTTCGAGCGTGCCGGATACGAAGCGATCGGCATCGATCATTTTGCTCAGCTCGGCGACGCCTTGGCGGTCACTTCCCGACAGGGCAGCCTTCATCGCAATTTCCAGGGCTACACGGACGACCAAAGCCGCACCCTGATCGGCTTCGGCGCCTCCGCGATCTCCCGCCTCGGCTTCGGCTACGTCCAGAATATCACCGATCCCGTTGCCTATGAGACAGCGGTCGCTCGCGGAGAGATGCCCGTGGCGCGCGGCTACAGCTTGACGGACGAGGACCGCAGTCGCGGCGCGATCATCGAGCAACTGATGTGTTCACACAGGGTCGATCTCGCGGCCGTGGATCCCACCCGCACCTACGCCGACGAACTCGCGCTCCTCCGCCCCATGGTGTCGGATGGCCTCGTCACGCTCGCCGGCGGCACCGTCGCGGTGACCGCGATCGGCCGCCCGTTCGTTCGCGTGGTTGCTGCGATTTTCGATGCCCACCGGCAGGGCGGCGCATCCCAGCCGTTCAGCCTCGCGGTTTGAGTCGATTTGCCTTGTCGAACAGCGCCGAGCGGATCGACTCGCGCGCTCACCGGACCTCGTCACCAACCAGCGTGAACGGCCGCCTTTTCAAAACCGAGACCCCAAAGCCGCCAGTCGGGTAACGGCCAGTCTGCGATATAGAGCAGCCGTTCTCCATCGCGCCCAAGCTGGTCAAACAGATATTATGCGTCGCCTCTCCACAGTGGACACTGCGCGCGCGATTTCGTCTGGACTAGACGGGGTAGATAGCTGCCATCGTACTCCCCGTTTCCGGTTGCCACTATTTCGGGGAAGGATCAGCAGCTTTTGTTAAGCGGCTTGCGTCCTTAACGGCCGACGTGTCCGACCGGGCGTGCTTGCGGGTGACGACAGCGGTATCTCGGTCTTGAACTGGCCGATCAGCATGTCGAGCTGCTCGATGTCTTCCACCAGGGCCGTGACGGCAGCCGTGGTCTCCTCCACCATGGCGGCGTTCTGCTGGGTGATGCGATCGGTGGAGCGGACGGCGTCATTCACCTGCGCCAGGCTGCCCGCCTGCTGGGTCGCACTGGCCGCGATGGCGGCGATCGAATCATCGATGTGCGAGATCTCGCTCACCACCTTGGCGAGTTCGCTGCCGGCCTGCGCCACGAGACCGACACCCTGGTCGACATGGCCCGTGGCGGCCGACACTAGCGTCTTGATCTCCTTGGCAGATTGCGCCGAGCGCTGGGCCAGGGCCCGGACCTCCGACGCCACGACCGCGAAGCCGCGCCCGGCCTCGCCGGCCCGGGCCGCCTCGACGCCGGCGTTGAGCGCCAGGAGGTTGGTCTGGAACGCGATCTCGTCGATGACGGCGATGATCTGGCCGATCTGCTTGGAGGAACTCTCGATGCCGCCCATGGCGTCGATGCTGCGCTGGACCACGCGCTCGCTGTTCTGCGCGTTCGCCTTCGCGACCGCCACGGCCTCGCGGGCGGTTGTGGCATGATCGGCGCTCGACTTGACCGTTTCGGTGATGGCGTCGAGCGAATTGGCCGTGGCCTCCAGGTTAGAGGCCTGGGACTCGGTGCGCCGGGACAGATCGTCGGTCGCCGCCGCGATGGCATCGGTTCGCGAGCGGGACATGCGGGCCCGGTCCGCGATGGCCACCATGGTCCGGCTCAGCGTTTCGACGGCTCCGTTGAAGTCGAGGCGGAGCTGTTCGGATTTCTGCGGGAAGCCTTCATGGAGCCGCAGGCTCAGGTTGCCGTCGGACAGGGCCGCCAAGCCGCTCCCGATCGAATCCACGACCAGGCGGTTTTCGCCCGCCTCGACTTCCTTCTCGCGCTCGCGGCGGGCCCGCTCGGCATCGGCAGTGGCGCGTGCGTCCGCGGCTGCGGCCTCGAGGCGGCGTTGCTCGAGCGCGGCTTTGCGGAAGGTCAACACCGCATCGGCCATCTGCGCGATCTCGTCGCCGCGGCGGGCATCGACCGTCACGTCGAGATTGCCGGCCGCCATCTCCCGCATGGCGTGCGCGAGGCGGACGATGGGCTGCGAGATGCTGCGGCCGATGACGAAGCCGAAGCCGCTGCACAGGATGATCGCGGCCCCGATGGTGGCCGCGATCATGAGTGTGGCCCGGTCCTGGCTGTCGCTCAATTTACCCTGGGCCGTGTCGGCGGAGCGCGACGCCGAGACGACGGCGTTGGCGGCCGCGGCGGACAGCATGCGGAAATGGCCGCTCGCGGCGCGCTGGCTGATCGACAGGTCGCCCGCCGCCTTGACCCAGCGTTCGAACGCCTTCTTGGCGGCTCCGGCCGCCGCGTCGATCTCGCTCTTGCGGTCCGCAAGGCCCGGCTGGCCGGCGTCGCGCTGCAGGTCCGCCAGCGCGCTGCGGAAACCCTCGGCCTGACCGTCGTCGTGGGTTGCGGCGAAGTCGAGCTGCCCGTGCCGCAGCGCCAGGAGATGCTCCAGCATCGCGACGCCGCCCGCCGGATCGGAGGAGGATGCCTGACGGACCAGGGCTTCGAGCGCGTCGACATCCTTCGTGACCTCGCCAGTCACGCCCGAATGGTGGTCGAAGCCGAGCGCCTCCTGGCCGTGGAGGACGTCGTCGACGTCCTGGCTCACCGTCTTCAAGCCCTTGGTCAGCGTTGCCGTCGTGCCGGGGCTGAGGTTCGCCTTTTCGGTGCCGGTCATGGCAGCGATGGCCTTGGCGGCGCCATCGCGCAAGCCGAGAACCTTGGCCCGCGTGGCCGCGGTCGGCTCGATGGTGAAATCGTCCACCGCGACCTGCATCTCGACGATTCGGTCGCGGAAGGCCTTCATGTCCATGGCCTGCCGGATGTTGACGCGGCTCCGGTCGAGCGAGCCGCGGATCTCCAGCACGCTCAGGCCCGAAATGGCCGCGAGGGCCGCGAAGCCGATTATCGGCAGGATGCAGAGGATGGCCACGCGCCAGCCGACGGAGAGGCGCCATCGGTAGAGGATGCCGATGCGCGCGAGCCCTGCCTTCAGCTCCGTCAGACGATCGCGAAGCGCAGTCATCGCAAAGTTCCTTGAAATAACGCGTCCACACTAAGGAGGGGGAATTAAGAGAAGTCTTCGGCAACAGCGACAAGCTGCCCCGATCGTGCGTCAGCCTGCCAAAGCAGCGGACACCTCCGATCGTCGTTATCGAAGCTTCACTTGCAAACCATACTGACCTGGGCCGCGGCGAACTATCGGAACGCTCCCGTCACCCCAGGTGCACTGCGCCGCTCCGGGACGGTTCCCGCAGGTCGCGTCAAGGCGTGATACCGTGAGGTACGCGGCACGTGCCGAGGATCATGATGGCGCTCCGTTCGGCGCCGGCGATCCGCCGGCGTCTCGCCTGTCCGCTCCAGACGATCGCTTGGAGCGATGTCCGGTCGCGCGCGACAATGGTGGGCGGAGGCGGGCGCCTACCCGGTCAGCCCAGCATCCACGCATGCGCCGGGTCGTTGTGGAAACGCCAGATGCGCGTCGGCCCGGCCATGACGTTCAGGTAGAACAGGTCGTAGCCGTGCGGCGCGCCGACGGGATGGTACCCCTTCGGCACCAGCACCACGTCGCGGTCGGCGAAGCTCACCGCCTCGTCGAGCGCGCGGTCGTCCGTGTAGACGCGCTGCATGCCGTAGCCCTGTGGCGGGTTCAGGCGATGGTAGTAGGTTTCCTCGAGCTGGCTCTCGTGGGGCAGGTCGTCCCGGTCGTGCTTGTGGGGCGGGTAGCTTGACCAATTGCCGGCCGGCGTCACCACCTCGACTACCAGCAGGCTTTCGGCATGCGGGCTCGCGTCGGGCAGGATGTTGCGCACGTTGCGGGTGTTCGAGCCTTTGCCCCGCGTTTCCTGTCCCACCTCGGCAGGCGGGATCACGCGCGCCGGGAGCGCGCCGGTGCCGGGCGCCAGGCACACTGCGATCTCGGCCGGGCCCTCGGCGACAACCTCCCAGGACGAGCGTGCCGGGACGTAGAGCGACCAGCCGGGTCCCTCGAAGACGTTGGCACGGCCGCCGATAGTGCCGAAATCCTGCCCGGCGGCCCGGGCGGCCACGCGGCCCGTCAGCACCACGAGGCAGGCTTCCCGGTCGCCCGTGTCACGCGCCACCCGCTGCCCCGCCGCGAGGTCGTAGACCTCGAAGCCGACGTAGGTCCAGCCGGCGCTTTCCGGCGTCACAGCATGGACGCGACCATCGGCATCGGGCTTGGACGGACGGACCAGGAGGGGTGAGGGCATTGCAGCCTCCAAAAGGTTAGCGCTTTCAATCAAGACGCCCTCATTCCGGACGGAGCGCAGCGGAGGTCCCGTACCGGGGAGCCTCGACGGTGAGGCTCGATCACACCGGTTCCGGGTTCCGCTTCGCGGCCCCGGAATAAGGGATGTGCGGCGTCAGCTCAGGCCGGCCTCGGCGAGGCAGGCCTTGAGGTGGGCCACGCCCTTCCTGGCATAAGCGAGCGGGTTCGCCTTGTCGGGGTCCTGCTCGGCTTCGAGCACCACCCAGCCCGCATAGCCCTTGAGCGCCTTGAACACGGCCGTATAGTCCACCGCACCATCGCCCGGCACCGTGTAGACGCCGAGCTCCGCCCCCTGCCCCAGGATGGCATCGAGGAAGCTCAGGTCGGCCGCCTCGGCCGCCTTCGCCATGTCGAGCCGCACGTCTTTGCAATGCACGTGGGTGATGCGGTCGCGGTAGGTCGCGGCCAGCTTCGCAGGATTGCTGCCGCCCCAGGTGGCGTGGCCGGTGTCGAGCAGCAGGTTGACCGGCGCCTTCGTGGCCGCCATGAAGCGGTCGATCTCCTCGCCCGTCTGCACGATCGTGCCCATGTGGTGATGGTAGCAGAGTTTGAGACCCTCGTCGGCGAGGCGGCTCGCGAAGTCGGTGACCTTGGCGCCGTAGGGCGCCCAATCGTCGGCCGCCATGATCGGGCGCTTCGACAAGGCCGTGCCGCGGCTGCCGTGCACGGTGTTCGAGGTTTCGCAGACGATGAACACGTCGGTGCCCATCGCCTTGAGGAGGTCGCGATGGGCCTTGGCGGCCTCGAACTCCTCGGCCGCGGAGCGCCGGAGCAGCTCGATCGAGTACCAGCCGCCGATGCAGCTCATGCCGTAGGGCGCGAGTGCTGCCTTGAGCGCCTCGGGCTCGCGCGGGAACTTGTTGCCGAGTTCCATGCCGACGATGCCGGCCTCGCGGGCCTCGCCGAGGCAGGTTTCGAGCGGGGTCTGGCCGCCGATCTCGATCAGGTCGTCGTTCGACCAGCCGATCGGGTTCGCGCCAATGCGGATTGCCATAGGTGCTTCCTCTTCCTTGCTCAGTTGACGGCGCGCTGCAGGCTGCGCTTCCGCTCATAACCCTGGTAGGCCCTCTCGACCTCGGGGCGGACCGAAACCTGCGGCACTGCGACGTCCCACCAGAAGCCGCCCGCGTCGGTCGCCGGTCCGGCATCGGTGTCGATGAGGATCACCTGCGTGACCGTCGCGTCGCGGGCCTCCGCGAAGGCCGTCTCGAGCTCGGCGAGGTTCGCCACCTTGCGGGCCTCGGCTCCGAGGCTCCGGGAATGAGCCACGAAGTCGATCGCCGGCAGCGTCGCGTGCCGGGTATCGACCAGCATGTTGTTGAAGGGCGCGCCGCCGCACTCCTGCTGCAGGCGGTTGATGCAGCCGTAGCCGCCGTTGTCGAGCAGCACGATGGTCAGCTTGAGGCCGAGCATGACCGAGGTGGCGATCTCGGAATTCAGCATCAGGTAGGATCCGTCGCCCACCATCACCACCACCTCGCGATGGGGCAGCGCCATTTTCACTCCGAGGCCGCCGGCGATCTCGTAGCCCATGCAGGAATAGCCGTATTCGAGGTGGTAGCCGAGCGCGTCGCCCGTCTTCCAGTGCCGGTGCAGTTCGCCCGGCAGGCCGCCCGCGGCGCAGACCACGACGTCCGAAGGCTTCCCGGCTCGTTGCACGGCGCCGATCACCTGGGCGTCGGAGGGCAGCGCCGCGTTTGTGGCGCCCGTGTAGGTCGCGGCCGCATCGTCCCAGCGAGCCTTCTCGTCCCGCATGCGCGCCGTCCATTCGGCCGGTGCCTTCGTACCTTCGAGCGCGCGGGTCAGATCGGCCAGGCCCACCTTGGCGTCGGCGAGGAGCGGGATCGCTCCGAACTTACCGGCGTCGAAGCTCTGAACATTGAGCATCACGATCTTGGTTCCGGGATGGCCGATCAGCGCCGCGGAGCCGGTGGTGAAGTCGGCGAGCCGGGTGCCAACGGCGAGCAGGACGTCCGCTTCGGCCACCAGCGCGTTCGCCGCTCCGGTCCCGGTGCAGCCGACGGCCCCCATACAGTTCGGGTGGCTGTCGGGCAGCGTCGACTTGCCCGCCTGCGTCTCGACGACCGGAATGCCGTGCCGCTCGGCGAAGCGCGCGAGATCGGGCTCGGCCGAGGCATAGAGCACGCCGCCGCCGGCGACGATCACGGGGGTTCTGGCCGACCTAAGGATCGCCGCGACCTCGTCGAGTTCTACCGGATCGGGATGGGGGCGGCGGATGCGGCGCAGCCGCGGCGCGAAGAAGCGCTCCGGATAATCGTAGGCCTCCGCCTGCACGTCCTGGCAGAATGACAGGGTGACGGGGCCGCAGTCTGCCGGGTCGGTCAACACCTGCAGGGCGCGTTCCAGCGCCGGCATGATCTGCTCGGGCCGGGTGATGCGGTCGAAGTAGCGCGACACGGGGCGGAAACAGTCGCTGGCCGAGACCGTGCCGTCGCCGAAATCCTCGACCTGCTGCAGCACGGGATCGGGGCGGCGGTTGGCGAAGACGTCGCCGGGGATCAGCAGCACCGGCAGCCGGTTGACGTGGGCGAGCGCGCAGGCGGTGACGAGGTTGGTGGCGCCCGGCCCGATCGAGGTGGTGCAGGCCATCATGCGGCGGCGGCGCGAGGCCTTGGCGAAGGCGATGGCGCTATGGGCCATCGCCTGCTCGTTGTGGGCCCGGAAGGTCGGGAACGTGTCACGCGCCCCGTGCAGGGCCTCGCCCATGCCCGACACGTTGCCGTGGCCGAAGATGGCCCACATGCCGGCGAAGAGCGGCAATCTGTCGCCGTCGATCTCCGTCGACTGCTGGCTGAGGTACCTGACGAGTGCCTGTGCGGCGGTCAGCCGGATCGTGCCCATGGCGGAGTTCCGTCCCGTGCGGGATTTGAGGTCTTGGGGGAGATCTTGGGGGTTCAGGAGGGGCGCACGGCCTGCCAGGCCGCGACGAGGTCGGCGAAGCGCGCCGCCATGGTGGCGCGCACGTCGGCGTCGCCCATCTGCCCGGCGAGCCACGCCCGCGCGGGCTCGGCGAAGATGGTGCGGCCGACCGCGAAGCCCTTGACGGCCGGGCAGGCTGCGGCATCGGCGAACTGCGCCTTGAGGTCGTCGAGCGGGGCGTCGAGGCCGAGCAGCATGATGCCGCGGCAGAAGGGGTCGTTCGCGGCGATGGCGGCCGCGATCGCGTCCCAGGCGGCTCGGCTCGGCTGGCCCTCGAGCTTCCACCAGTCCGGCTTGATGCCGAGCCCGTACAGCCGGCGGATGGTGGCCGCCACCGTGTCGTTGCCGAGCGCGCCGTGCTTGCCGGCGATGATCTCGATCAGCAATTCGCGGTTGCCGCGCCGGGCCGCATCATACAGGCGCAGCAGTTCGCGATCCTGCCGCTCCGTCAGCTCCGCCGGATCGTCCGGTCGGGTGAAGCACAGGCACTTGATCGTGTGCCCCACCGGCCAGTCGTTCAGGAAGGTTGCCAGCGAACCGTCCCCCTCGAAGTCGAGCGGGCGCGAGCCGGGGCGTTCCACCGGTCGCCCGATCCACAGGCGCTGGTCGGTGGCGCGGAACAGTGCATCCTGCCCATGCGTGCCGTCGAGCAGCATGCCGAATCCGGGCCGGCCGTCGGCGACCTGCACCGTGGCTTCGAGCGCCAGCACCTTGAGGGCCTTGATCCTGTCGCGCGGCGCGCCGACTTCGTCGGCCATGGCCTCGAGTTGCATGCGGTGATCGATCGCGAAGGCCATGATCGTGGCCGGCCGGGCATGGGCGGGGGTCAGCGCGTCGCGCGTCGTCGCCCAGTGGATGTGGTTGAGGTCGGGCTCGCGCCGCAGCACGGGGTTGCGCACGCCCTTCTCCAGGAAATGGCTGAGCTCCGTGAAGGTGGGATATTCCACCGAGCACAGCAGGCGCGACACCGCGAAGGCGCCCGCCGCATTGGCGAAGGCGCAGCAGCGCGTGAGCGGCTCGTCGCGCAGGTAGCCGCGCAGGAAGCCGGACATGAACGCGTCGCCGGCCCCGAGCACATTCAGGACCTCGACCGGGAAGCCCGGGCCGGTTATGCCGTCCTCGATGCGGGCCGGGATGGCGCCGTCGAACACCACGCAGCCCATCGGGCCGCGCTTGCACACGATCAGGGCGTCGCTCACGGCCCGGATGGCCCGGATGGCGCCGAGCGCGTTGTCGGCGCCCCCCGCGATCATCAGCTCCTCCTCCGTGCCGACGACGACGTCGCAGAGCGGCAGCACGGGAGCGAGCAGCGCCGTGACGCCGCCCGACTTGATATAGCGCTCCTCGCCGGCGCCATGGCCCGCGAGGCCCCACAGGTTCGGTCGGTAATCGACGTCGAACACCACCTTGCGGCCGTGCTGCCGGGCGTGGCGGATGGCGAGCATCTGGGCCTCGCTCGTGTCGTGCCGGGCGAAGTGGGTGCCGGTGACCAGCACGGCGGCGGCGCTGGCGACGTAGCTCTCGTCGATGTCGGATGTATCGAGGGCGCTGTCGGCGCAATTGTCGCGGTAGAAGATGAGCGGGAACGTGCCCTGATCCTTGACCCCGAGGATGACCAGCGCGGTCAAGCGGTCGGGGTCGGTGTGCACCCCGGTGACGTCAACGCCCTCGCGGGTGAGCTGCTCGCGGAGGAAGCGCCCCATGTGCTCGTCGCCCACCCGGGTGATGAGGCCGCTCTTCAGGCCCAGGCGGGCCGTGCCGATGGCGATGTTGGTGGGGCACCCCCCGGCGGCCTTGGAGAAGCTCGCCATGTCCTCGAGCCGGCCCCCGATCTGGGCACCGTAAAGGTCGACGGACGATCGACCGATGGTGATGACATCGAGAATGGGCGCGTGCGGCATGGCTTCGGTGTTCCCTACGGCCCGGCCTGCAGCGACGACCCGCGCATCCGGCCGTCCTCCTTGCAGGAGGACTTTATCGTTGGTCCATCGGTCCGCGGTCGCGACAGGGCAGCGGAGGCTGGTGATAAAATGAAACACGGGAGCTTAGTTGCGTCAACATGGAATGAGCGTTCTTTTGTGAGGTCTCGATTCCAGATCGCGGCGTCGCGCCTTTCCTTCACTTCGCGCGCCGCCGCTCCGCCACACCGACCGCTAGGGTCATGCTGAGGGCGAGCGTGGCCGACAAGGGGCGGAACCCTTCGAAATCCTCCTCCACCACCTCGAACCAGCAGGTGGCCGGCGGCAGCAACGGACTGAACGGGCTGTCCGTGATGACGACGAGCGGCGTTCCGCCATCGGCGACCCGCTGGGCGAAGCTAACGGTCGACGACGAATAGGGCGTGAAGCTGACCGCGATCGCGGCATCGGCGGCCGTGGCGAAGGACAAGGTCTCGGGATCGTTGCCGGACGCGGAGCCGATCAGCACGTTCTTCACGCCGAGCTTGCCCAGCACGTAGTTGAGATAGGCGGTCACCGGGAAGGAGCGGCGCTGGCCGATCAGGTAGATGGTTTCGGCCGGAGCGAGCAGGGACGCGGCCTCGTCGAGCATCTCGGGCCGCAGGCGGTTGCGCAGGTGGCGGATCGAATGTTCCGCCGCGTTGGCAAAGCCCTCGAACAGGAGCCCCACCTTGAGCGCCGCGCCCGAATGATCCTCGACGGCGCGCAAGCGCTCCTCGTAGGTCGGGACGCGGTCGCGCAGGCGCTCGCGGAAGATGGACTGCAGGTCGGAGAACCCCTGGTAGCCGAGCGTCTGGGCGAAGCGCACCAGCGTCGAGGGCTGCACGGCCGCGCGCTGGGCGATGCTGGCCGCCGTGCCGAAGGCGATCTCGTCCGGGTTGGCCATGGTGAAGGCCGCCACCTGTGCCAGGCGCTTCGGCAGCTTGCGCTTACGCTCGATCAGGGCTTGGCGCAGGGCCTCGAAGTCGCGGGGTGTCGCATCGACCTCGCCCGCTTGTCCGTCGATACTCGTCATGTGGCTTCCCGATGAGGCCGGACGGCCGCTCATGCGGCTCTTCCGGTCGACCTCCCGCCGCGGCTTGCGGAAGATAGGTGGATCGGCTTCGCACGCGAACTGGTCGCCAACCTCCTGCGCTTCCCCGCGAAGCCCATGGAGTGTCACGCCCGTCGCGCCGTCGCAATTTCACCGCTTGACGGAGCATAGTCTGGAATGCATGGTCTGCTTCAACAAAAAAACAACAATGCATTCCGGGCTGAGGAAAACTTGAACCCTATCGCTCTCAATCATCGCGTGGCGCCTGCCGCGAGCCTGACGGCCTTCTTCGACCTCGCGGTGGCGCTCGGCATCACCGACGTCGAGATCCGCAACGAGCTCCCCGGGGTCGCGATCGCCGACGGCACGCCGCCGGAAACCGTGCGTCGCGAAGCCGACGCGCGCGGGTTGACGATCCTGACCATCAACGCGCTCTACCCGTTCAACATCTGGACCGCGGAGCGCGCCGCGCAGGCCGAGGCCCTGATCGGCTATGCGGCCGCCTGCGACGCTAAGGGTATCGTCATGTGCCCCTTCAACGATGCGGCCTACCAGGCCGATGCCGCGGAACGGTCGGCCAGACTGCGGACCGCGCTGACGGAGCTGGCGCCGCTGCTGCGCCGGGCCGGTATCGTCGGCCTCGTGGAGCCGCTCGGCTTCCCCGAATGCTCGCTGCGCCTGAAGCGGGACGCGGTCGTGGCGATCGATGCGGTAGGCGGGGGCGACGTTTTCAAGCTCGTGCACGACACGTTCCACCACTATGTGGCGGGTGAAACCGAGTTCTTCCCGGAGCGCACGGGCCTCGTGCACATCTCGGGCGTGATCGAGCCCGCGGTAGCCCGCGACGACATGAAGGACGCCCATCGGGTCCTGGTCGATGCGGACGACCGGCTCGACAACCTCGGCCAGATCCGGACACTCGCAGCCGCCGGCTACACGGGGCCGCTGTCGTTCGAGCCTTTCGCAGACGGCGTATCGAACGCGGCCGACATCCGCGGAGTCCTCCAGCACAGCATCGCGCTGGTCCGGGGGGCTTAGGCATCCTCGGCGCCACCCGGCGCCGGGCAACACGGAACAAGAGCGCTCACCCGAAGGGCGCCGGCGCAATCACATCCGGCGGACGGCCGGACCCAGGGAGGAACGGGATGAGGGCAAAGCTTTTGATGTCGGCGGCGCTGGTTGCGCTGTCGACGGCCGGCATGGCGCGCAGCGCCTCGGCCACCACCATCGGCGTCACGATGGACAAGTTCGACGACAACTTTCTGACGAGCGTGCGCAACGCCATTGAGGCGGAAGCCAAGGCCAAGGGCGCGACGGTGCAGGCAGAGGACGCCAACGACGACACCTCGAAGCAGATCAGCCAGATCCAGAACTTCATCGCCCAGAAGGTCGATGCCATCATCGTCAACGCGGTCGATACCTCGGCGACGCCGAAGATGACCCAGCTGGCGGTGGCGGCCAAAATCCCGCTCGTCTACGTGAACCGCAAGCCGGAGGACAAGACGCTGCCGGCCGGGGTCTCCTTCGTGGGCTCCAACGAGAAGGTGTCGGGCGTGCTCGAGGCCGAAGAGCTCGTCAAATGCATGAAGGTCAAGGGCAACCTCGTCATCATGCAGGGCCAGCTCTCCAACAACGCCGCGCTCGACCGCACCGCCGACGTCGAGGAGGTCGTGGCCAAGAACCCCGACATAAAGATCGTCCAGAAGCAGACGGCCGAGTGGGACCGCAACAAGGCCATCGACCTGATGAACAACTGGATCACGGGGGGTGACAAGATCAACGGCGTCGCGGCCAACAACGACGAGATGGCGATCGGCGCCATTCTGGCGCTGAAGCAGGCCGGGGTCGACCCGAAGACCATGTGCATCGGCGGCATCGACGCCACGGCCGACGGCCTCGCGGAGGTCGCCAACGGCAACATGTATGTGACGGTGTTCCAGAACTCCAAGGGCCAGGGCAAGGGCGCGGTCGACACCGCGCTGGCGCTGATCAAGGGCGAGAAGGTGCCGTCCTTCGTCGACGTGCCCTTCGAGAAGGTCACCAAGGACAACTACAAGAACTACGCGCAGTAAGCGCGGCGGCTCCCGCGCCGTCCCGGCCAACGGGACGGCGCGGACCTTCGTTTCAGATGCGGAGCAAGCGGACCTATGACAGTTCGGATCGGCGTTATCGGCACCGGCATGATCGGGCAGGATCACATCCGTCGCCTGACCCATGTGCTGGCCGGCGGCGAGGTGGTGGCGGTGACCGACACCGACGCGGCGCGCGCCAAGGAGGTTGCGGGCAACCTCAAGGCCGCCAAGGCCTGTGGCACGGGCCAGGAGGTCATCGACGATCCGAACGTCGATGCCGTGCTGGTCACGTCCTGGGGGCCGAGCCACGAGGAATACGTGACGGCCGCCATCAAGGCCGGAAAGTTCGTGTTCTGCGAGAAGCCGCTCGCCACCACCGAGCAGGCTTGCCTCAACATCCTCGAGGCGGAGGTCGCGCACGGCAAGCGTCTCGTGCAGGTGGGCTTCATGCGGCGCTACGATCACGCCTACCGGGCGCTCAAGCGCACGATCGAGTCGGGCGAGATCGGCGCGCCGCTGATGATGACGAGCGGCCACCGCAATCCGTCCGTGCCGGGCCACTACACGAGCGACATGGCGATCGTCGACACCGCGGTGCACGACATCGACATCGCGCGCTGGCTGCTCGACGACGAGATCAGCGAGACCCTGGTGATCAAGCCGCGGCAGAACGCGCGCGGCGGCGAGCTGCACGACCCGCTGATGACCATCCTGCGCATGCGGGGCGGAGCGCTCGTCAACATCGAGACCTCGGTCAACATCGAGTACGGCTACGACATCCGTGGCGAGATCGTGGGCGAGACGGGCGTGGCCACCATCGCGGAAAGCAATGCCGTGGTGGTGAAGACCAAGGGCATGTTCTCGGGGCGAGTGCCGGAGGACTGGCGCGAGCGCTTCATCCGGGCCTACGACGTGGAGCTGCAGGAGTGGCTTGATGCCACCAGCAAGGGCACCGTGCAGGGCCCGAGCACGTGGGACGGTTATGCGGCCACGGTCGCTACTGACGCGGGGCTTGTAGCCCTGAAGTCGGGCGCCTGGGCGCCGGTGACGATGCGGGACAAACCGTCGCTCTACGCATAGCCGCCAGCACCCGCATTCCGGTTCGATCCGCTGATCCGGGATGCGGGAACGAACACAGCAACGACAAGGGACGGCCGGACACAGGCCGCGTAGGGAGGACGCCAAGATGCCATTTCGCCACTGGGCCGTGGGCCTTGCCTGTGCAGCTGCGCTGTCCGCGACACCGGCCTTCGCCGCCACGCTCGGCGTCTCGATCGCCCATTTCGACGAGAACTTCCTGACGCTCATCATCAATGCCATCAAGGCCGAAGCGGCGGCGACCGGTACCGAGGTGCAGTTCGAGGATGCGGCCGGCGATACGGCCAAACAGATCAGCCAAGTGCAGAACTTCGCGGCCCGTCACGTCGACGCCATCATCGTCAACGCGGTGGACTCCTCGGCCACGGCCAAGATGACCGAAGTCGCCACCGCGGCCAAGATCCCGCTCGTCTATGTCAACCGCGGTTCGGACGCCGCCGACCTGCCCAAGGGCGTCACCTTCGTGTCCTCCGACGAACACGTCTCGGGTCGCCTGCAGGGCGAGGCGATTGCCAAGCTGCTCGGCAACAAGGGCAATGTCGTGGTCATGGAGGGGGAGCTCTCCGACCAGGCGACGCGGCTTCGGACAGAGGGCGTCGAGAAGGTCGTGGCCCAACACCCCGACATGACGGTGATCGCCAAGTAGCCGGCCAACTATCAGCGGACCGAAGCCATCGACCTGATGACGAACTGGATCACTGGTGGCGAGAAGATCGATGCGGTGGCGGCCAACAACGACGAGATGGCAATCGGCGCCATCCTGGCGCTGAAACAGGCGCATCAGGATCCGAAATCGGTTGTCGTGGCCGGTGTCGATGCCACTCCCGACGGCCTGGCCGAGATGGACAAGGGCACCATGGCCGTGACGGTGTTCCAGGACGCCAAGAGCCAGGGCCGCGTCGCGGTCGCCACCGCGCTCAAGATGATCAAGGGCGAGCCCGTCGGCAGCCATGTGGATGTGCCGTTCGAGCTCGTCAGCAAAGACAACTACAAAACCTACGTCGGCCGCTGACGCCCCATCGCGATCGCGTTTCCGGAAACCAGAATCATGAAGATCGCCATCGATCCGCACATGCACCGCCACCTCAGCCTGGAGGCGCTGCCCCACAAGGTGAAGGAGCTCGGCTTCGACTGGATGGAGCTCGCGCCGCGCGGCGACTTCCTCGAGTGGTTTAAGGCGCCGCGCGTATTTCCCGAACGCGTCCGCAGCCTCAAGCAGGCGCTCAAGAACGCGGACGTCAAGATCGCCTCGCTGCTGCCGATGTATCGCTGGGCCTCGAACGACGAAGTCGAGCGGCTCGCCGCCGTACGGCATTGGAAACGCGCGATCGAGATCGCGGTGGAGCTCGGGGTCGATACGATGAACTCCGAGTTCGGCCGCGGCCCTCACCCCGACAAGGGGTCCTGCTACTGCTGCCACACGGGTTCGACCATCGAGGCCTGCGAGGACGCGTGGTGGCGTTCCATGGAGGAGTTGGTGCCGATCTTCGAGCGCGAAGGGATCAACCTCCACGTTGAGCCGCACCCGGAAGACTGGTGCGAGACCATCCAGCCGGCGCTCGACATCATTCGCACGGTCAACTCGAAGCGCGTGAAGTTTCTCTACTGCGCGCCGCACACTTTTTACTTCGGTGACGACACGGCCGCGATGCTGCGCGAAAGCGCCGACGTGCTGGCACACGTGCACGTGGGCGACACCTTCAACCACCGCGCCTCGTCCGGCCTACGCTATATCCTAAATCCCCCCGGCACGCAGGCGCGAGTGCATCAGCACCTTAACATCGGCCAGGGCGAGGTGCCGTGGGACGAGTTCTTCGGCACGCTTGCGGAGATCGGCTTTGACGGCATCATGACCTCCTGCGTCTTCGCTTGGGAGGATAAGGCCGATCTGTCCGGCACCTTCATGCGGGCCGAGATGCAGCGCTACGTCGACAAGTATTGGGCGAAGTGAAAGCTTCGGCGCGGAAGCCAGCCGCGAAACGTCCACGATCTCGGCGAAGCCCGATGGGAGAGGCCTGATGCTCAGTCCGCAGACGTTCAAGATGATCCGCGAGGCAGGCGTGGTTCCCAACGCGGAATACCTCCTCGAGGTCAGCAACGTCCGCAAGGCCTTCCCGGGCGTCGTGGCGCTCGACAACGTCGACCTCCGCATCCGCCGGGGCAGCGTGCATGCCCTGATGGGCGAGAACGGCGCCGGCAAGTCGACGCTGATGAAGATCATCGCCGGGGTCTACCCGCCCGATTCGGGCACCATCCGGCTGAAGGGCAACGAGATCCGCATCGCGACCCCGCTCGACGCGCTCGAGGCCGGCATCGCCATGATCCATCAGGAACTCAACCTGATGCCCTATATGACGGTGGCGGAAAATATCTGGATCCGCCGCGAGCCGCTGCGGTTCGGTTTCGTCGACCACCGCGAGATGAACCGCCGCACCGCCGCCCTGTTCGAACGCCTTGCCATCGACATCGACCCGGCCTCGGAGGTGCGCGACCATTCGGTGGCCAACCGGCAGATGATCGAGATCGCCAAGGCGGTCTCCTATGAGTCCGACGTGCTCATCATGGACGAGCCGACCTCTGCCCTGACCGACCGGGAGGTCGACCACCTGTTCCGCATAATCCGGGACCTGCGGGACCAGGGAAAGGGCATCGTCTACATCACCCACAAGATGAACGAGCTTTTCACCATCGCGGACGAGGTCTCGATCTTCCGCGACGGGCGCTACATCGCCACCCACGCGTCAAAGGACATCACGCGCGACCAGGTGATTTCGGCCATGGTGGGGCGCGAGATCACTCAGATGTTTCCAAAGGAAGAGGCTACCATCGGCGAGGTGGTGCTGAGCGTGAAGGATCTCGCCCTCGAGGGCGTGTTCCGCGGCGTTTCGTTCGACCTGCGCAAGGGCGAGATCCTGGGCCTCGCGGGCCTTGTTGGATCGGGCCGCACCAACGTGGCCGAGACGATCTTCGGCGTCACGCCTGCGACGAGCGGTGAAATCCGGCTCAACGGCGAGCATATCGACATCCGCTCGCCGCGGGACGGCATGAAGGCCGGCATGGCGCTGCTGACCGAGGACCGTAAGGACACCGGCTGCTTTCTCAGCCTCAGCGTGCTCGAGAACATGCAGATGGCGGTGCTGACCGACCGCTATACGGCGGGCGGCTTCGTGCAGCAGGGCCGTGTCGACGTCGAGTGCGGCAAGATGAAGGATGCCATGCGGGTCAAGACGCCCGACCTGCACGAGCGCATCGAGAACCTCAGCGGCGGCAACCAGCAGAAGGTGCTGATCGGCCGCTGGCTCCTGACCAATCCCAAGATCCTCATCCTCGACGAGCCGACCCGCGGCATCGACGTCGGCGCCAAGGCCGAGATCCACCGCCTCATCTCGCGCCTCGCGGGCCAGGGGGTCGCGGTGATCATGATCTCGTCGGAGTTGCCCGAAGTGCTCGGCATGTCGGACCGCATTATTGTGATGCACGAGGGCCGCGTCACCGGCATCCTCGACAGAGACAAGGCCGACCAGGTCTCGATCATGCAACTCGCGGCCGCATGATGCGGCCAGCCCTTTTCCAACCGGCGCGGTCCAACGGTCGCCGGATCCCACAGCCGAGGAGGACCGCATGGAACCCCTGACCAACACGATCGCGGTAGCCGAGAAGAAGGCTGGCCGCACACGCCGCCTCCCTACGGAATTCGGCATCCTGGCCGTCCTGATCGGCATCGCGCTCCTGTTCGAGGCGCTCGGCTGGGGCATGCGCGGCCAGAGCTTCCTCGGCAACCAGCAACGCCTGCTGGTGATGATCCTCCAGGTGTCGGTTGTGGGCCTTATCGCCATCGGGGTAACGCAGGTCATCATCACGGGCGGCATCGACCTGTCGTCGGGCTCCGTCCTGGCCGTGTCGGCCATGGTGGCCGCGAGTCTGGCGCAGGAACCCGGCTACGCCCGGGCCGTGTTCCCGTCGCTTAGCGGCCTGCCGTTCCTGGTGCCGATCCTATGCGGGCTCGTCATCGGCGGCATCGCGGGCTGCATCAACGGCTCGCTCATCGCGATCACGGCCATCCCACCCTTCATCGCGACGCTCGGCATGATGGTGACGGCCCGCTCCGTCGCGCAGGTCTATACGCGTGGCCAGCCGATCTCGATGCTGGCGGAAAACTACACCTGGATCGGCTCTGGCGCCGTGCCAGTGGCCATCTTCCTGATCTCGGCGGTGATCTTCCACATCGCGCTGCGCTACACCCGCTATGGCAAGTTCACCTATGCGATCGGCGCCAATCCGCAGGCCGCGCGCGTCAGCGGCATCAACGTCAATCGCCATATCATCCTGGTCTACACGATCGCGGGCGTGCTGTCCGGGATGGCGGGCCTCGTCACGGCGGCCCGAGCCCAGAGCGGCCAGGCCTCCATGGGTCTCGGCTACGAGCTCGACGCCATCGCGGCAGCGGTGATCGGCGGCGTCAGCCTGTCGGGCGGCGCCGGGCGCATCACTGGCACCGTGATCGGCACCCTGATCCTCGGCGTGATGACCTCTGGCTTCACCTTCATCGGCGTCGACGCTTATTTCCAAGGCATCGTGAAGGGCATCATCATCGTGGCGGCCGTGGTGGCCGACCAGTACCGGCAGAAGCGCCGCCGCAAAGCGTGAGCCGAAGCGCGACCCTTCTCGGGACACGCGGATCGACGCGCCGTGACGATCGGGAGTTGATGGGCGCCGCTGCAGGGCCGCAGCAGCGCGGCTCCGTTCTATGGGCGCACGACCACATCGTACCGAAGGCGCCGTTCTTGGAACGTCGGGGTTGTGACGTGCCAGGTCGAGGCCGAGTCTCACCCAGGAAGGCGCGGCCACGCCTGGGGGCGATGTCGAAAAATACCCGGCCCGGAGGTCGGACACCCGGTCGCGCAGCGCCGCCGGGCGATGGCCGTAGCCGATCTGGCTGGTCGCCGCCCGCCATGGCCCAGCGGATTCGATGGGGTGCCCGCCCAGCGGCGTTCGTCGTTCGTCTGCGCTGTTCCTCGACTCAGAAGCCGATGCCGCGGAGATAGTCGCGGCTCGCCTTGACGTCGGCCAGGCTGCTGCCCGCGTCGCGCGGATCGCGCTCCTGCTCGACCGTAATGAAGCCTGCGTAGCACAAGCGGGTGAGCAGGTGACGGATCGCGGGGTAGTCGATGATGCCGCGCCCGATCGGGCACATGACGCCTTTCGCACACGCGTCGAAGAAGCGGATGCGCTCGCGCATGACGGTCGCCAGCACGGCTTCGTCGATGTCTTTGAAATGAATGTATTCGAGCCGGTCGGCGTAGCGCTCCAACGTCGCCACAGGGTCCATGCCGGCGTAGAGCGTGTGGTCGTATCGAGGCAAAGTTCGGGTCGTAGCGGCGCTGGAAGCCGAGCATGCAGGGGACGCGACTCGCCGTCACGGCAGCCGCGACCGCCACCACGGTCGCGAAATCGAGGCTGACCGGCTTCTCGCAGAAGATGGCCTTGCCGGCCGCGGCGGCCGCGCGCAGCAGCGCCACATGCGTGTCGGTGGGGCTGGCGATGACGACGCCGTCAACCGCGCCATCCGCGAAGACGGCGTCGGGCTCGACCACGGTTGCGCCGAGACGCGCCGCGAGCGCACTCCGGTCGTTCGACGAGCTGCTCGCCACGGTGCCTGGTCAGTAAGCGTCAGCCGAACCTTTCAATTACCCACAAGTGCGGAAGCGAGGCGGTAGCCGATCAGGATGTCCGTC
>NZ_JARPVX010000040.1:0-33287 GCF_033947565.1 Lichenihabitans sp. Uapishka_5 | reverse complement strand
GACTCGCACGAGCCCAGCGTCCTGTGAATCCTCTGTGCGCGTCAGTGCACTAGGCACGCGAATGCTGCAGCTTTCGAGGTCTAGCGATTTAGCAATGTCTTGCTCAGAGCAAGGCTTTCACCGTACTGAACCTCTGATTCGCTGGAAGGATCCAACTTGACCCGTCTTAAAAAGATCCCTTCGAGCTTACTCCTGGGCATCGCGAATATTACTGATGTGGGCTCTGCTCTTTTCCGCGGCATCGCGCTCGCTCACCTTCTCGCTCCAGAACAGTTTGGACTCGCTATCACTGTTTCTGTCGTCGCCGGTATCGTTGAACTTATTACAGATCTTGGAATAACACCTCTCGCCGTACGATCTAATTCCGCCAAAGAGTTGGCCACGCTGCACGCGATATCGATTTTGCGAGGCGGTATCGTCGGCTTTTTTATTATCGCCTGCGCGCCAGTCTTTGCGTGGACGTTCCATACGCCGGCAACGACTCCAGCCTATATTATTGTAGGAGTTAGCTCTCTAATTCGAGGCTTCGCTAGCTTGGACGTCGATGCTCGGACACGTCGATATGATTACAATCCCAAGGTCATCTGCCTGATCGTATCTCAGATCGCCTGGACAGGCACTTCGATCATTTATGCAAGCGTTACGCATGATTTCCTGGCTATGGCAGTGGGCGTATTGACGTTCATGCTAACCTACGTGGCCACGAGTCACATTCTAAGCGCTCAGCCTTGGCGCTTAGCCTGGGATCAAGCCATTGTAGCGGAGTCCTGGCGATATGGTCGGCTGCTTGCCTTAAACGGTATTGCAAATGCGGTCTCGTCGCTTGGCGATCGCGCCTTGACCGGCGCAAAAGTTGGATTATCGCAGCTTGCCCATTACACTGCGCTAACCACCTCAGCGTTGCTTCCGAGAGCTGCTATCTCTCGTTACCTCGGTTCGGTTTACACACCGCATTTTGTTAATGCCGGTCACGATGACCGACAACATATATCCAAATTGTGGGTCATAACTGTCGCCATGATTGGAGGCACTTTTGGCTTTGGGTTCATTGCCCTGGGACAACCTGTGACAGCTCTTGTCTACGGTTCCAGATATCAGGTCGATCAAGCATTAGTCAGCCTCGTGGCCCTTCTTGGGGCAATACGGTATATGGGATGCCTACCGACGCCTCCTGTGCTCGCGTACGGCAAGAACGAGTTGCTTGTGCGTTATACAACGCTATCGATGTCTGGACTCGCGATCGGCGGGGGGCTTCTTTTCATAGCGGGACGTCTAGAATATCTTCTCATTGGTATGTGTGTCGGCGAAGCGGCATCTTTGACATGGCTTATCGCGAACTTCTCAACAGTACTTCCGATCAGTAAGCTGTTCATCTATAAAACAGTTATGGGAACACTGTTCCTGGTTGCCAGCACAGCCCTTACATCGTCTCTATGGGACGGAAACGACCCGCTGTTGCGAGCAGCAATCTGCATGACCGGTACAGTTTTATATGCAATGTTGATGTGGACAAGCCTTGTAGGTGCTAACTGCTCGACCACTCAGCTGCTTCGCGCAGTTGTGCCTTCGAAAGTCGCTCGCGGTAACGCGATTTAACAAATAAGGGCTTATGACCGTGAATGTTCATCGAGGAGCAGCATGCAATACGACATTGTGATCGCGACGCGCAATCGCGCTCAGGCCTTGGCTCTGTCGCTCCCCTTATTCGCAGTTCAGACGCATAAACCAAACAGAATCATCATCGTTGATGCGAGTGACAACCATTCCGAGATTATCGATGTAGCTCATCACGCGCTTGACGAAAGTGCTATCGCCTTCGATGTGCTCCAGTCTTCTGTTCGAAGCTCGGCTTACCAGCGCAACCGAGGCGTTCAGGAGGTGACAGCTCCGATTGTCATGATGCCAGATGACGATTCATTGTGGTTCTCGGACACTGCCGAGGAGACGATTAAGATTTATCAACTCGACCAAGGGCAGCGGGTTGGGGGAGTGACGGCTAGAAGTGTACTTTATTCGCCGATGGATGTAGACACATTGTCGTATAAGCCGGCATCAAACGTGCGACTGAAGGCTCTAATACAGCCATTGCGCGGATCTGTTGAAAACCGATTTTTTAAACAACCGTTTCTTGTCTACGCTGATGATTTGGCAAGTAAGATGGCTCCGCTCACCTGGAGCACACCTTCTCTCGCCCGACGGGTAAATACTGTCGGCGGCTTTCGAATGAGCTTCAGGACGGATGCAATTCGAAGCCAGAAGTTCGATGAGTTACTTGGGTATACATCGGGATATTGTCAGCACGAAGATATGGATGCGTCGTTGCGTATTCAGGGTCAAAACCTTCTTTTGATGAGCGCTGAGCGCAGCCGGGTCTTTCATCATTCATTTCCGGGCAAGCGGAGTGGTGGGTTTAAATACGGGTTCGGTCAGATTGCCAATTACATATACATTTGCTGCAAAGTAATTCCTCGCAACTCGCGTGCGTGGGGGTCTTTTTCGAGATATATGCATTACAAGATTTTTTTGTATAGTATACGTAACGATTTACATTGGAACGAAGTAACAAAGGGAGCTCAATTTGCCTGGAGTAATCGAGCTTTACTTCTAGACGCAAACTTAGAGTCCTTAGGCAGTGCTTTTCGCAGCCTGTGTGACCTCATACCTGAACCAACGGAATAGGGCTGGCTCCTACGGCGTCGACTGTAATATTATATAATAATTAATTTTTATTGAATGACTTACCTCTGGCAGGAATAGTTATTTTCTATGTTAACTTTTTGGGTTTCAGAAGCATACGTGGGTAGGCACAGATAATACAACAGGTGAGGCAGACTTCTTAATTCAGTGTCATGCACGCATCACGAAAGCGGCCGTCTCTCGACAGGACATCAATGGAACGGCATACCCATAATGTACAAGCTGGTACACTACGTGGCTTTTGCCTTGTTGCGAATCAAGAATTATCTCTGAGAGTCATACCAACGTGCGCTGATCAGAACGCATGCGCCCAGTCCCGTAATCCGATGGACATGATGATCCACGGCTGGTCGACGAGCTTGTTCCAGGCCTCGCAACAGTGGCCGACGATGTCGTCATAGTCGGCGAAGATGCGGTTCGACAGCCAGTTGTCGCGCATGAACTGCCAGAAGTTTTCCTGCGGATTGAGCTCGGGGGCTCGCGGGGGCAGGAAGAGCAGCGCAATGTTGCCGGGCACAGTAAACTTAGGGGTCGCGTGCCACCCGGCTTGATCGAGGATGACGACCGCATGAGCGCCCGGATCGACGGTGGCCGAGATTTCGACCAGGTGGCGGTTCATCGCGCCCATGTCGCAGTAGGGCAGAACGCGGCCGGCGCCCTTACCCTTCTTTGGGCAGATCGCCCCGAAGATGTACCCCTCTGCTGTCCACCCCACCAAGCTGCGCTTGGCGTGGGCCCTGGCCAGCTTCGCCAACATGGTGCGCTGATCCTGCGGCGCCGACGACCGCGTTCCCCGGCGGCCCTCCGCTGGCCACCCCGTCAAGCTGCGCTCGCCGTGGCCCCTGGCCAGCTCCGCCCATCGCCGCGTGATCTTGTTCTTCTGGCCTATGCGGTCTCCGTCCTGCCACCAGATCTCGATCTCGGTCCCGTACGGGAGATTGGCCTCGATGGCCGCCAACTCGGCTGGCAAATCTTTTTAAAGCGTTCACCTTGAGCTCGTTCTGGGCATGATGGCGCGGGCGGGCCGAGAGCTTGGCAAAGCCGAGCGCCTTCAACTCGCCTCCGTGCGCGAGCCGCCGTCGTAGATCCGCGCCAGGGCCAGAAACCGTCGCGCCTGATCAGCATCCTTCGTGGCACGCGCCATCCGGCGAAGGGCCATACCATCGAAGTCATCGCGAAGGGGAAGGGGCGTCGCCATGGCAATCTCCAATGCCATGATGATTCAGACTGCCTGAAAACCCCTACGAGTCACGCTCGCCACTGCTGGTATCAGAGAGAATCTTTTCAAAGTCTGAAACCGAACGTTTCCAATCGAAGCGACGCAATTCTTGAGCGGCTCGGTATGCAAGCTGAATACGAAACGGTGAATCTTGCAAAAGATGCTCTACATTGTCTGCTAAAGCCACAACATCACAGGGCGGGCTCATCAGAGCGGTTCGGCCTTGCACCAGAAACTCTTTATGACCGCCAATGTCTGTAACGGCCAGTGCTGCACCGCAAGCGCCGGCTTCATGCGGGGTAAGTCCCCATCCCTCTGACCAACTGGGAGCTATAAATATAGAGGTCTGGCTATACAATCTCTTGAGTTCACTTTGCGGGGGATTTAGGACAAATTGGTAGGGAAAGTCGATGTCTGAGGCTTCGGGACGCGTCAGTCCAAAAAGTGTCAAATCGAAGCTTAAACCCCGGTCGCGTAAGATCCTCAGCGCCTTAATGGCATCCTTGGTACCCTTCCAGTCCAAACGATGGCTTTGCAGTAGGATCGATCCGTCGGCTCTTTGCTCCGGCGGAATAACGGTGTGAAAGAAGTCATGGTCGATTGCATTCGGGACGATATCAGCTGTCTCATCCAGCCCGACAGCAATCTCCTTGAGCCAGGCGGCAATAACAATTTTTTTCAGCGGGAGCCGCCATGTAGCGGTCAACGCTGCGTGATCGCTATTCCACGTCTCGTAATGTTGAATGAAATAAAATTTGCGCCCGGCTTGACTTCCGGCTTGTACAACGCCGTCTGCAGTCTGCCACGCGGAGGCAATGATGACGTCGCCGTCCGGAATGGCACGCGCATCCAGACTGAAATGGCAGGTCGTAGTGACACGAGGGTCAAGCCGAAACCAGTCGCTCGGCAGATAGCGACCTGTCGAGCGATCTCGCCAATACTGCAGCATCGATTTCCAATAACGTTCCCGCGATAGCTGCTCGGGCTGCGGTGCAATTAGATGAACGAGCGTGACTGCATGGCCCCGCTCGGCCAGCCGGTTGGCGTATTCGTAAATGATACGAAATCCGCCGATCGGATAGCGGCCGCTACAGGGCAAGACGAAGGATATTCTCATCTGCCGCCCTGACCATGCTTTGTCGTCAACGTCAATGGCTCGGCTGCCTGTTTCGGCTCCGATAGGCCGGAGGCAGACGACACCATGATGCCGTCTGCCTCCTCGGTCATATCACGCGAAGACTATTCAGTGCGTGTAGGCTCCGATATCCGTTGGCTTAGCACGGGTTTTCCCAGCGTTGTCCAGTGTCGGTGCAAGTAGGGATGAGCCAGCTCCAATCAGGTTGCTTCCCGAACGAAGTCTCAGGTCATAAGCGCCTTTGACATTGTCCAATGTGACAAACTGGCTGGTCAATGTGGGAATTATTATATTCGATAATGCCGTGTTGGTTTGATTGATTCCAATCAGTTTTGAAGACACCAACGCCGTGTAGTTCCCACCAATTACATTGTGATCGTATGTGATATTCGTGTCGTTCATGTAAAGGGTGGGAGCGGTGTTGTTACGGACAATCACATCCTGCGAATGCGTCCCGCCTTTCATGGGATCTACGCGGATCCAACTCACTTGCTTGCTGGGTGCGCTCGCCACGACCGTATTGTTCAATATTCTAAGGCCAGAAGCTCCGTAGACAGAGATGCCATGAAAGCCGTTCGCAACCACGACATTGTTTTGGATCGTCAATCCTTGCCAAAGGCCATCAAAGATCGATATGCCTTGCATCCAACTAGTGTCAGGGTCACCTGTTTTAATGACGGTGTTGCTATCGATCATCACATTGGTGTTACGGATCGGCCCGCTGCTCCCGATTTTTGACCATCCTTGAATGCCGTCGGGATGCCACGGATTGATAGCGGAAGGACTTACGTTGTCTCGGATTGTATTGGATTTTATGATGACGTCACTTGCAGCCGTGTCGATTCCATCATTTGCGAATTTTTCGAACGTATTACCCTGCACTAAAGCTTTATCGGCACCAATGTAGAGCGCATCAAGAACGTTGTAGAACCGGCTAGCCGTGACGCTAGTACAAGTCGGAGACTTGATCTGCATCGTAGTGCGGTAGGGTTTCAGTAGCCAGTCTTTGGCGCTCCAGGCCGAAACGTCGTCAGTCGTCGAAAACGTGTCTCCAGTGAATACTATGTTGCTACTAGTTCCCTGCCACTCACCCCCCCCCAGCGAAATCATATTTGCTCCGTCTCGATTGGCGATATTGACAGGCGGCGATACAGAGGCAGGATCTTCTCCCTGGAATTTGATGCCCTGAAATGCCCAGTTGGCCGCGCTCATCATAAACAGTTGGCTGATCACCGGCGTTTGTCCGGGCGCCGCCATCACGGTCACAAAGTCAGTGTTAAAGGCGTTTCGCACCGTAACGACGCCGTGATTTCCGCTCATCAACATGATGACGTCGCCGGCTTTGATCGGGCCGTTCGGGTTGGCGCTCGAAAGGGGATCTACGCCTCCGACCTTCTTATGAACTTGTGTGGATAGCAGCTTACCGTCAGGCACCAGCACCTCGGCCAGCGTCTTCCATGGCTTGGCGGCCGAGCCGTCTCCGGCAGCGCTTCCCTTGGCAGGGTCGACGTAGAAGGTGTGGTGGCCGGCCTTGAGGGCCGGCACCGCGCAGCCGGGATAGACCGCGGTGGCGGCCTGCGCCACGGCGGGCAGGCCGAGGGTCAGGGCGCAAGACGCGAATGCGAATGCAGTTCGTTTCAACGGGACTCTCCGTGTCTGAAGATGGGTTCACCGTGGCGCGTTTCTGCGTGCAAACGATGAACACCGTTGGATCAATTGCGAACGATCCAGCTTGCCGTGGCGTACCGTCAAAAACCGTCTAGGCCGTTGGCTACAATGCGCGGCACAATGTTCAGGACCGCTTATCAGGATCGACGATAAAGCCCCGCACGCGTGCGCGCCGCATCTCCGGGTCGCGGCGGGATGTCCAGGCATCAGCCGAATCGTCCCGGTCCTGGTTGGTGCTGCCGATCGTCGAGGGCACGTCCGGCATCTCGGCCCCGCCCCGCGTCGGGCTCCCGAGCGAGGCGTCCTCGATGGCGGCCTTGCGGTCGAGCGTAGCGGCGTTCTGATGCAGCGTCGCGTCCTGGGCTCCCGTGGGGGTCGGCGGCGTCATGCTGGCTGTTCCGGCACCGATGCGCTCACGCATGTCGGGGTTCAGCAGGCCGGGCGAGCCATCGCCGGTTCCCACGCGGCCAGCATCGGCCCGGGCTGCGCTATCGTTACCGGCAGCGTCGTGCGGCATGGGCGGCTGGAACCCGTCCTCGCCCGCAAAGCTTGCGCCGAAGCCGGCGGTCGAATTGTCGGGCCGCCCCAGATTGCCGGCGAGCGGCTCGATGCCCTCCTGCCAGCCGGCCCAGCCTTCGGACTCCCAGTCGCGAGCCCGCTCGTCGATGTCGACCGCGCCATCGGCATCGAGAATGTCGAGCGCGCGGTCGTAATCCTCCGGGCCCGTGGTGACGCTCAACACGAAGCCGCCGCGCCGCAATCCTTCCGCATAAGCATGTCGATCGGGCTCGGGCAGGAAAAAGGCTTTCATCGCGTGCCAAAAGCCGCCGTCTTCCGGCAGGATCGGCGCCGCAGAGGCCTCGGCCTCACCGGTCAGGCCGGCGATCGCGTCAGGGGTGAAACCGGCCGCCGTGAGGTCGCGCTGGGCTGCCTCGGCGGCATCCTGGCTGTCGAAAAAGGCGGTGGCGACGCGGCGGCTGGTGTCGGCGGTGGGGTGCGGTGCCATGCTTGGTCTCCCTAGGATGTGGGATCAACGATCGCCCGGTCCTTCGCGTTCCCCTCCGTACTTGTCTGTCTCCTGCGCAATCCGACGGGCACTTGCACCCGTCCGTGCAGTAACCTCAGGGCCCGATGACCTTCCCGTGGCCTGAGCCTTCAGGCTGGATGCGCCATGGCGGCCGCAATGGCGGCGGCGGCGGCACGCGGATCGGCATGGCCCGTGATGGGCCGACCGACCACGAGGTAATCGGCCCCCGCCGCGATGGCTTCGCCCGGCGCGAGCGTCCGCTTCTGGTCGTCCGCCTGGCTGCCATGCGGCCGGATGCCCGGCGTGACGAGGCGAAGCTCGGGTCCCACCAGGGAACGCACGCGAGCCAGTTCGAGCGGTGACAGCACGAGCCCTTGCAGGCCAGCGTCGCGCGCCTGCCCGGCGCGGCGCGCCACGAGCGCCGCCGCGCCCTCCGCATAGCCGGCCGCCGCGAGGTCCTGGTCGTCGGCCGAGGTCAGCACGGAAACGCCCAGGATCTGCAGCCCACCCGAGCCGCGCCCCGCAAGCGCCGCCGCCATAGTCTGCGGATAAGCGTGCACGGTCAGGAAGGTGGCCCCGAGATTGGCGATCTGCGCTGTTGCCCGTGTCACCGTATTGGGAATGTCGTGCAACTTGAAGTCGAGGAACACCTGATGCCCCTTGTCGACGAGGCGGCGGGCCAGGTCGAGGCCACCCGCGAAGGCGAGCTCGAGACCGATCTTATAAAACGAGGCCGCCGGGCCGATGCGATCCACCATGGCGGCTGCGGCCTCGACGCTGGGCAGGTCGAGCGCCACGATCAGGCGGGGGTCGGGCGTCATGCCGGTGAGGTCTCCGTGGTCGCGCTCCCGGCGCGCCTTATGTAGGGAATCCGCCCTGTTCCGGGCGCCCGCGAAAGACCATTGTCATGAAGAAACGTCAACTCGGGGCGCAAGGCCCCCAGGTGTCCGCCATCGGGCTCGGCTGCATGGGCATGAGCGCCTTCTACGGCGACCGCGACGACACCGAATCGACGCGCACCCTGCACCGAGCGATCGAGCTCGGCGTCACCTTCCTGGACACGGCCGACATTTATGGCCCCCACACCAACGAGGAGCTCATCGGCAAGGCCATCAAGGGCAAGCGCGACACTCTTGTGATCGCGACAAAATTCGGCAACCGGACCGATGCGGCCGGCAACCGCTTCGTCGACGGCCGGCCCGAATGGGTGCGCGAGGCCGTCGACGCCAGCCTGAAGCGGCTCGGCATCGATCACATCGACCTGTTCTACCAGCACCGGGTCGATCGCAGCACACCGATCGAGGAAACGGTCGGCGCCATGGCGGACCTCGTGCGGGCCGGCAAGGTGCGCTACCTCGGGCTGAGCGAGGCCGCCCCGGCCACGATCGAGCGTGCCCACAAGGTGCATCCGATCACGGCATTGCAGACCGAATATTCCCTTTGGACGCGTGATCCCGAGGGCGCCCTGCTGGACACCTGTCGCCGGCTCGGCATCGGCTTCGTGCCCTATAGCCCGCTCGGTCGCGGCTTCCTCACCGGGGCCGTCACAGTGGGCAGCCTCGACGCGGATGACTGGCGCCGGCAGAGTCCGCGCTTTTCGGGCGATAACGTCGACCGGAACCAGGTTCTCGCGGACGAGGTGAAGCGGTTGGCCATCCGCAAGAACTGCACGCCGGCCCAGCTGGCGCTCGCCTGGGTGCTGGCCCAGGGTGACGACATCGTGCCGATTCCCGGCACCAAGCGGCGGATCTACCTCGAAGACAACATCGGGGCGCTCGAGGTCAGCCTGTCGAAAGCGGAGCTCGCCGAGATCGACGCCGCCTTCCCGCAAGGGGCCGCAGCGGGTTTGCGCTATCCGGAAGCCGCCATGGGGGCGCTCAACGGCTGAGAACACCGGCTTCGAAGCATGATACCGGGCCGCGGAACAGCATGATCCGTGGCCCGGCCCTCACCCCTTGTGGCGCAACAGCACCCAGGCCAGCATGGCTAAGCCACCGATCAACACCAGGCTGGAACGCCGCAGCCGCGGCCGACGGATCGCCGCGAACCGCAGCATCGGGCGGAATGTGGTCTGCCGTCGCGCCAGGGTGAGGGCCAGAATACCAGGAAGACCGAGCAAGAGCCCGGCGGCGCCCAGCACCGGCACCGCCAGGGCCGACACCGCGTGTCGCCCTTGCGTACCAGGGAGCAACAGCATCGCGCCATCCGCCGTCGCCGTGCGCGGCAGGCAGAACACCGCTGCCGCCAAGCCAAGCAGGACGATCGCACCGAGCAGCAACAGTCCCCCCAGCATGCGGGCCATCAAGCCGTCCAGGTGGGCGTTGTGGGCCTCGCGGCCTTGGCTCACCAGGGCGCTTTCTTGCCGGACTTGGGTTGCTCGAACAGGTCGACCGGCAGCTTACCGCCCGGACCGTCTTCCAGCAGAGACTGGTGCCGCTCGAGGCCGAGCTTCAGCTTGTCGGTCCGCAGCTTCAATTCGAGCTTGGCCTTTTCGGCACGCAGCAGGAACTCGAGCCGCAACCGGCGTCGTTTTTCACGCCAATCCTCGCTGAGCTTGCTGGCTCCGGCCTTGAAGCGCAGCCGCCTGTCACCGATCGCTCGCTCGTCGTCCGCCGCAGCCTCATCCGGCCGGTAGGTCCAGACACGGGCGGGCGGCAGGTTGAGCCAGACGGGTGCCGAAACGCTGGCCCGAAACCCGGTTGGCTGAAACAACTCGTCGAGCCGCGGCACGGGGGAACTCAGGCCATAGGTGAATTGCACGAAGACGCCGGCGGGGTCCAACAGCGTAAAGGCGTCGCGCAACAGGGCCAGCCTTTGCCGCTCGGGCTTCGTCAACAACGGCAAGCTCGACACCACGGCGGCAGCCGGGTGTTGCAGGACCGGCGCCAGCGAGCCGCGCAGGTCATAGGCGTCGCCCTCGATCACGCAGGCCCGGGGATAGCGCCGCTGGAGGAGCTTGCAGAAGTCGGGATCGAACTCGACCAGGATCAGGCGTTCGGGCGCCACGCCGCGGCGGATCAGGGCTTCGGTGACGGGCCCCGTCCCGGGCCCGAGTTCCACAACCGGGCCCTGCAGACTCGGATCGACCGCCATCGCCATGGTGCGGGACAGCACCTTGCCGGATGGCGAAACGGCGCCGGTCGTAAGCGGATTGTCGAGCCAAGCCCGTATGAAGCGTGCCTCGTCACCGAAGCGCTCGCCGGGATGCTTGGTCTTGCCGCGCGGCCCGCGATCGGAGGCGGGGGATGTGTGACGCAATACGACGGTCCTTGGATGCGTTCCAACCCTGATTCGGCGGCTTAGCCGCTCAAGTTATCGAAGAAGTCCTTGATCCGGTCGAAGAATCCCGTCGACTCGGAATAAGTCTTCTGAGTCGATTCGGCCTCGAATTCGGTCAGCAACTCCCGCTGTCGCCGGGTAAGGTTCTGCGGCGTCTCGACCATGGTCTGGATGTACAGGTCTCCCACGTCGCGCGATCGCAGCACCGGCATGCCCTTGTCCTTGATGCGGAACTGCTTGCCCGACTGGGTGCCCTCGGGGATCTTCACCTTGGCTTCCCCGCCATCGACGGTCGGCACCGAGAACTCGCCTCCGAGCGCCGCCTGCACCATGGAGATCGGCACCCGGCAATACAGGTCGGCCCCATCGCGCTGGAAGAACTGGTGCGGCTTTACAGCAAGAAAGATGTAGAGGTCGCCCGCCGGGCCGCCGCGCGAGCCGGCCTCGCCCTCCCCGGATAAACGAATGCGGGTGCCGTCCTCGACGCCGGCCGGCACGTTGACCGACAACGAGCGCTCGCGCGTGACCCGTCCCGCACCGGCGCAGACCGCGCACGGGTTCTCGATGATCTCGCCGCGACCACCGCAGGTCGGGCAGGTGCGCTCGATAGCGAAAAACCCTTGCTGGGCCCGCACACGGCCCTGGCCGCCGCAGGTGCCGCAGGTCTTCGGCCGCGAGCCCGGCTTGGCGCCGGACCCCGAACATGCTTCGCAGGCGATGGAGGTGGGGATCTTGACGGTCGCGGTCTTGCCCTTGAAGGCATCCTCGAGCGTGATCTCCATATTGTAGCGCAGGTCGGAGCCGCGCTCCCGACCATTCGAGCGGTTCGAGCGCCCCCGCCCCATCATGTCGCCGAACAGATCGTCGAAGATGTCCGACATGGAGGCACCAAAGCCGTCGCCCATGCCGCCCTGGCCACCGCCCTGCTCGAAGGCCGCGTGACCGAGCCGGTCATAGGCCGAGCGCTTCTGGCCGTCCGAGAGGATCTGATAGGCCTCGTTGACTTCCTTGAAGCGGATCTCGGCCGTCTTGTCGCCCGGGTTGCGGTCCGGGTGGTGCTGCATCGCGGCCTTGCGGAACGCGACCTTCAGCTCGACCTCGGTGACCGTGCGGGTGACGCCAAGCGTTTCGTAGAAGTCGCGTTTGGCCATGAACGAACGGGGTCCTGTCGATCCGGGGAGGCTTGGCCGCCCGGAGAGGCCTTTCAGGCCATCGAAAACGCCAAGAGCGGGGCGCGGATGCCACCACTCGTCATGACGAAAGGTTCTGCCACAAGGTTTTCACAAAAGCCACGTCGAGGGCTGTTGCTACATCGAAAGCGGGCGTCGAAGCTTGATGCCTCGTCGTTGCGAGAAGCAGAGCGACGAAGCAAACCAGGGGAGCGCCTCTGGCCCGGATGGCTTCTCTCCCGCCCGCAGTGACGAAACCGGCACCCGCATGCAAAAGGGCCGGCGCTTGAGGCGCCGGCCCTAGGGTGTCGCGTGACGCTTACGCGCTGCGCTTCTTGTCTTCGCCGCCCACTTCCTTGAAGTCGGCATCGATAACGTCGTCGTTGGCTTCCGGCTGGGCGCTGGCGCCGGCCTCGGCTCCCGCCGCCTGCGCCTTGTACATGGCCTCGCCAAGCTTCATCGAGGCCTGCATCAGCTCGTTGGTCCGCGCCTTGATGGCTTCGACGTCCTCGCCCTCGAGCGTCGGGCGGAGCGCCGCAATGGCGCCCTCGACCGCGCTCTTGTCCGATGCCGCGACCTTGTCGCCGTAATCGATAATCGACTTCTCGGTCGAATGGATCATCGCCTCGGCCTGGTTCTTGGCGTCGATCAACTCGCGGCGCTGCTTGTCCTCGGCCGCATGGACCTCGGCGTCCTTCACCATCTTGTCGATGTCGGCGTCGCTCAGGCCGCCCGAGGCCTGGATGCGGATCTGCTGCTCCTTGTTGGTGGCCTTGTCCTTGGCCGTGACATTAACGATGCCATTGGCGTCGATGTCGAAGGTCACCTCGATCTGCGGCACGCCGCGCGGTGCCGACGGAATGCCGACGAGGTCGAACTGGCCCAACACCTTGTTGTCGGCCGCCATCTCGCGCTCGCCCTGGAACACCCGGATCGTCACGGCCGTCTGGCTGTCCTCGGCGGTCGAGAACACCTGGCTCTTCTTGGTCGGGATCGTGGTGTTGCGGTCGATCAGCCGGGTGAACACGCCACCAAGCGTCTCGATGCCAAGCGACAGCGGGGTCACGTCGAGCAGCAGCACGTCCTTGACGTCGCCCTGCAGCACGCCGGCCTGCACGGCCGCGCCGATCGCCACCACTTCGTCCGGGTTGACGCCCTTGTGGGGCTCCTTGCCGAAGAACTGCTTCACGATCTCCTGGACCTTCGGCATGCGGGTCATGCCGCCGACCAGGACCACCTCGTCGATTTCACCGGCCGACAAGCCAGCGTCCTTCAGGGCCTTGCGGCAGGGCTCGACGGTCTTCTGGATCAGGTCGTCGACCAGAGCCTCGAACTTGGCGCGCGTCAGCTTAAGCGCAAGATGCTTCGGGCCGGAGGCATCCGCCGTGATGTAGGGCAGGTTGATGTCGGTCTGGGTCGCGGAAGACAGCTCGATCTTGGCCTTCTCGGCAGCTTCCTTCAGGCGCTGCAGGGCCAGCTTGTCCTTGCGCAGGTCGACCGTGTTGTCCTTCTTGAACTCCTCGACGAAATATTCGACGAGCCGGTTGTCAAAGTCCTCACCGCCCAGGAACGTGTCACCGTTGGTGGACTTCACCTCAAACACGCCGTCGCCAATCTCGAGCACAGAAACGTCGAAGGTGCCGCCGCCAAGGTCATAGACCGCGATGGTGCCGGCGGTCTTCTTATCAAGGCCATAGGCCAGAGCGGCCGCAGTCGGCTCGTTGATGATGCGCAACACCTCGAGGCCCGCGATCTTGCCGGCATCCTTGGTGGCCTGACGCTGGGCGTCGTTGAAGTAGGCCGGCACCGTGATGACCGCCTGGGTGACAGGCTGGCCCAGGTAGGACTCGGCCGTCTCCTTCATCTTCTGCAGCGTGAAGGCGGAAATCTGCGACGGCGAATATTGCTTGCCGTCCGCCGTGACCCAAGCGTCGCCGTTCGGCGCCTTGCTGATCTTATAGGGGACGAGGCCGATGTCCTTCTTGGTCATCGGATCTTCGAATGTGCGGCCGATGAGGCGCTTGATGGCGAAGAAAGTCCGCTCGGGGTTGGTCACGCCCTGGCGCTTGGCCGGCTGACCAACGAGGCGCTCGCCATCATCCGTAAAGGCCACGATCGAGGGCGTCGTGCGGGCGCCTTCCGCATTCTCGATGACCTTGGGCGTCGAGCCTTCCATGACACAGACGCAGGAATTGGTCGTGCCGAGATCGATGCCGATCACTTTTGCCATTGGGTAGAGTCCTTTCTGTTCGCAAGACCACCGAACCCCGAAGCGGTTCGGCTGATGGGCGGACGAAGCCGGCCGAGACGATCTCAGCCCGTTTCCGCCCGGTCCCCGATGGTTGGAATGTTGGGATCGCGTCCTGCCGCCGCAAGTTCCGAGGCGCATATAGGGGGCGGATTTTTGGGGCGCAAGGACAGAGGCCAGCGCCATCCCGGCGCTGCTTTCCCTGCGCTGCAATTCCGGCGTAGCCTGCTAGACGCGCCGATGCTTGTTTCTCACCATAGAGCTGCTTTCTCAGCATAAAGCCGCAAGTCCTAGGTCGCTGGCCCAGAACGGGCCACTCAAGTTGACGCTGCCCCTTAAAGCCCCTATAGGCCCGACTAGCTGAAACGGCTGCGCTTGACCGACCCGGGGCTTCTCAGGAGAGACCCCGGTTGTTTTCGCTTGAAAGCCATCGTTTCGACTCGGACGGCTCGGCCTCGCTTGGTGGCGATGTGCCCGATGGAGTGAACACGTGGCCCGTATCGCAGGCGTCAATATCCCGACAAACAAGCGCGTCGTCATCGCGCTTCAATATATTCATGGCATCGGCTCTCAGAAGGCCGCCGAGATTTGCGAAAAGGTCGCGATCCCGGCCGAGCGTCGCGTCGCGCAGTTGACCGATGCCGAGGTTCTGCAGATCCGCGAAGCCATCGACCGCGATTACATCGTGGAAGGCGACCTCCGCCGCGAAACCTCGATGAACATCAAGCGCCTGATGGACCTCGGCTGCTACCGCGGTCTGCGCCATCGTCGCCAGTTGCCGGTTCGTGGCCAGCGCACGCATACCAATGCCCGGACCCGCAAGGGCAAGGCCAAGCCGATTGCCGGCAAGAAGAAGTAACGCGTTAACAGAGCGGTCTTCCTCGGGCCTGGTCCGAAGACCCGTCAAAAACCATCCCCAGCGCCTGGCATCACGGGCGCGCCTGAAGGACTAAGATCGACATGGCAAAAGACGCAGGGCGCGTTAAGCGCCGCGAACGTAAGAACATCGCCTCTGGTGTGGCGCACGTGAATTCATCGTTCAACAACACGATGATCACCATCACGGATGCGCAGGGCAACACGATCTCCTGGTCGTCGGCCGGCACCATGGGCTTCAAGGGTTCGCGCAAGTCCACCCCTTATGCGGCGCAGATGGCCGCCGAAGATGCGGCCCGAAAGGCGGCCGAGCACGGCATGCGGACCCTTGAGGTCGAGGTGTCGGGCCCGGGTTCAGGCCGCGAATCGGCTCTGCGTGCCCTGCAGGCGGCGGGTTTCACGGTGACCTCGATCCGCGATGTGACCCCGATCCCGCATAACGGCTGCCGCCCGCGCAAGCGTCGTCGCGTCTGATCTCCTCCGGCGCCGCCCACGGGTGGCGCCTCAAACCTGTTCGGTCCGGGTCTGAGCCTGACGGCTCCCCGGCCGAATTTGCATTTCAAGCAAGGGGATTCCCGTGATCCACAAGAACTGGCAAGACCTGATCAAGCCCAACAAGCTCGAGGTGACGCCGGGCGACGACGCCAAGCGCACCGCCACCGTGGTGGCCGAGCCGCTCGAGCGCGGCTTCGGCCTGACGCTCGGCAACGCGCTGCGCCGCGTACTGTTGTCCTCCCTGCAGGGCGCCGCCGTGACCGCCATGCAGATTGACGGCGTGCTGCATGAGTTCTCCTCCATCCCGGGCGTGCGCGAGGATGTGACCGACCTCGTCCTCAACGTGAAGGACATCGCCATCAAGATGCAGGGCGACGGCCCGAAGCGCATGGTGTTGAAGAAGCAGGGTCCGGGCGCCGTCACGGCCGGCGACATCGGCACGGTGGGCGACGTACAGGTGCTCAACCCTGAGCTGGTCCTCTGCTCGCTCGACGAAGGCGCCGAGATCCGCATCGAATTCGTGGTCGCGACCGGCAAGGGTTACGTGCCGGCCGACCGCAACCGCGCCGAAGATGCGCCGATCGGCCTGATCCCGGTCGACAGCCTGTATTCGCCGGTGCGCCGTGTGTCCTACCGGGTCGAGAACACCCGTTCGGGCCAGGTGCTCGATTACGACAAGCTGATCATGCAGATCGAGACCGATGGCTCGATCACGCCCGACGATGCGGTCGCCTATTCGGCCCGCATCCTGCAGGACCAGCTCAACGTCTTCGTGAACTTCGAGGAGCCGAAGCGCGAAGAGGTGACGGCCGCCATTCCGGAGCTCGCCTTCAACCCGGCGCTGCTGAAGAAGGTGGACGAGCTCGAGCTGTCCGTGCGCTCGGCCAACTGCCTGAAGAACGACAACATCGTTTACATCGGCGACCTTATCCAGAAGTCGGAAGCCGAGATGCTGCGCACCCCGAACTTCGGCCGCAAGTCGCTCAACGAGATCAAGGAAGTGCTGGCCCAGATGGGTCTTCACCTCGGCATGGAAATCAACGGTTGGCCGCCGGAGAACATCGACGAGCTGGCCAAGCGTTTCGAGGAACATTACTGACACCCGTCCTCGCAGGGAGGGGAGCGACGAAGCGGACCAGGGATGCGCCTCGCATCTGGATCGCTTCGCTCCGCTCGCAATGACGGGCTGAAATTGTCGGGCCACCCTGGCACGACACGAAAGAGCGGCCGGCCCTTGGCACGGCGGTCGCATAACAAATGGAGAAGCCACCATGTATCACGGACGCAAGAAGCGCCGCTTCAACCGCACCGCCGAGCACCGCAAGGCCATGTTCAAGAACATGGCGCAGGCGCTCATCCATCACGAGCAGATCGTCACGACGCTCGAGAAGGCCAAGGATCTTCGCCCCGTGGTGGAGAAGCTGGTCACGCTCGGCAAGCGCGGTGACCTGCATGCCCGCCGTCAGGCGATCGCCCAGATCCAGAGCATCGAGATCGTGCGCAAGCTGTTCGACACGCTCGGGCCCCGCTACAAGGAACGCCAGGGCGGTTACACCCGCGTGTTGAAGGCCGGCTTCCGCTATGGCGATAACGCGGCCCTCGCGGTGATCGAGTTCGTCGACCGGGACGTCGAGGCCAAGGGCAAGCCCTTCGCCAATTCGATCACGGACGACACCGCCAAGGCCGCCTGATCGGCGCCTCATAGACCTGAGAAGCCGGGCCTCGTCCCGGCTTTTTTGTTGCCCGCCACGCCCCTTGCGGCAGATCGGCGGCGCCATGACATGAACCCGAGGTGCGGCGGGGTGCCGGACCGCCCTGATCACCCGGTCGGAGATGAGTCGCCAGTGAGAATCGCCGTTCGCGCCGTCGTCTCGCTCCTCGTCATCGGCCTGCCGGCCCTCGCGGTCCAGGCTGCCGGCGACGAGCCCCGGCAGGTGCCGCAATCGAAGGCCGACGTTCTTCTGTCCTTTGCGCCGGTGGCCAAGAAGGCGCAGCCCTCCGTGGTCAACGTTTACGCGAGCCGGGTCGAGAAGCAGCGCCACAACCCCTTGTTCGACGATCCCGTGTTCCGTCGGTTCTTCGGCGACGGGGCCGGCCAGCCGCGCGCCGGCGGAGCGACCGCGCAGTCGCTCGGCTCCGGCGTCATCGTCGATGCGTCAGGGCTCGTGGTCACCAACCACCACGTCATCGAGGGCATGAACGAGGTCAAGGTGGCGCTCGGCGACAAGCGCGAGTTCGAGGCCACCATCCTGGTCGACGACAAGCGCACCGATCTCGCGGTGCTGCAGATCAAGGACAAGGGCACCTATCCGGCCATGGAGATGGGGGACAGCGATCTCGCCCAGGTGGGTGACATCGTGCTGGCCATCGGCAATCCCTTTGGGGTCGGCCAGACGGTGACGCAGGGCATCGTTTCCGCGCTCGCACGCACGACCCTCGGCGGCAGCGACTACCAGAGCTTCATCCAGACCGACGCCTCCATCAATCCCGGTAATTCGGGCGGCGCGCTGGTGGACATGCAGGCGCGACTGGTCGGCATCAACGCCGCCATCTATTCGCAGACCGGATCGAGCGTCGGCATCGGCTTTGCAATCCCGGCCAATCTCGTCAAGATCGTCGTGGCGGCCGCCAAGCACGGTGCCCATGAGGTCAAGCGACCCTGGCTCGGCGCCACCCTGCAGGGGGTTACCCGCGACATCGCCGAGGGGCTCGGGCTTGCTCGCCCGGCCGGCGTCCTGGTGTCGGACGTGCTCGACGCGAGCCCGGCCGCCGACGCCGGCCTGAAGCAGGGCGACGTCATCACCGGCCTCGACGGCCAGGACGTCGATACGACGGATGCGCTCGGCTATCGGCTCAGCACACGGCCGCTCGGCGGCAGCGTGCCGCTCGTCGTGCGGCGGGACGGCAAAGCCTTGGACCTGTCGCTGAAGCTCATCAGCGCCCCAGAACTCCCGGCCCGCGATCCTGTAACCATCCACAACGCTTCGCCCTTCTCGGGCGTCACCGCCGTCAACCTGTCGCCGGCCGTGGCGGAAGAATACTCGCTCGACCGCGCCCGGAGAGGCGTGGTGGTGACCGAGGTCGCCGACAACACTCCCGCGGCCGCCACCGGATTCCAGAAGGGAGACGTGATCCTGTCGGTCAACGACACCCGGATGGCCGACACCCGGGCGTTGCAGAAGGCCGTGACGGATCGCAGCGCCGATTATTTCCGCCTCACCCTGATCCGCGGCGGCCAGGTGGTCGAAACCGAAGTCGGCGGCTGAGGCGCGCGTGAGCGACCTTTTCGCCGCCGCCGGTCTCGACCAGGATGTAGCCCGTCCGCTCGCCGACCGGCTGCGCCCCGCCAAGCTCGACGAGGTCGCGGGCCAGGATCACCTCGTCGGTCCCGAAGGGGCGCTGACCCGGCTGACAACCGGCGGCGGCTTCGGCTCGCTGATCTTCTGGGGGCCGCCCGGCACCGGCAAAACCACGGTGGCGCGGCTGCTGGCCCGCACCACCCGGCTCAACTTCGTCCAGCTGTCGGCCATTTTCTCCGGGGTGGCCGAGCTGAAGAAGATCTTCGACGAGGCCCGCGCCCGTCGGCGCACCGGCATGGGCACGCTGCTCTTCGTCGACGAGATCCATCGCTTCAACCGCGCCCAGCAGGACAGTTTCCTGCCCGTGATGGAAGACGGCACCGTCACGCTGATCGGTGCCACCACCGAGAACCCGTCGTTCGAGCTCAATGCGGCGCTGCTCAGCCGCGCCCGCGTGCTGACCTTCCGAGCGCTCGACGACGTTGCGCTCGACAAGCTGGTCGGCCGCGCCGAGGCTCTCGAGGGCAAGCCCATGCCGCTCGACCCCGAGGCCCGCGCGGCGCTGGTCCGCATGGCGGATGGCGACGGCCGCGCCCTGCTGACCTTGTCGGAAGAGATCTGGCGCGCCGCCCGGCCCGGCGAGATCTTCGACACCGCAGCCCTGACGGGCGTGGTGCAACGCCGGGCCCCCCTCTACGACAAGGGGCAGGATGGCCACTACAATCTGACTTCGGCGCTGCACAAGGCGGTGCGCGGCTCGGACCCCGATGCCGCAATGTATTATTTCGCCCGCATGCTCGACGGCGGCGAGGATCGGTTGTTCATTGCCCGCCGCCTCGTCCGCATGGCGGTCGAGGATATTGGTCTCGCCGATCCGCAGGCCCTCCTGGTCACCACGGCCGCCAAGGACGCCTACGACTTTCTCGGCTCGCCCGAGGGCGAACTGGCGCTCGCCAATGCGGTGCTCTATGTCGCCACCGCGCCGAAGTCGAATGCCGCCTACACGGCCTTCAAGGCGGCGCAGGCGCTCGCCCGCGAGGGCGGCTCCGCCATGCCGCCGAAGGTCATCCTGAATGCCGCCACGCACCTGATGCGCGACCAGGGCTATGGCAGCGCCTATCGCTACGACCACGACGAGCCCGATGGCTTCTCGGGCCAGGACTATTGGCCCGAGGCCCTCGGCCGGCATGCGCTCTACCACCCGGTCGACCGCGGCTTCGAGCGGGAGCTGCGCCAGCGGCTCGATGGATGGGAAACGCTGCGCCGGCAGCGACGCGACGCCTGAGCGGCCGTGATCTTGCCTCAGGCTGCGCTTAGGCGCAGGACAAGCGCAACACAGAAAAAGGCTCCCGCCGATGTTCCGTCCCGTCTCGATCCTGCTGCTGGCCCTCGGGCTCACCTGCGCGGCCGCACCGGTCTTCGCCCAAGCGACTGACGGCCCCCGCCACACCCGCAAGAGCAAGAAGGCTGTAGCGGCGCCGGCGGCCCCCACCGCCTCGCGCGGCGGCATCAACACGCCCTCGACCGATTTTTCCAAGGTCGAGCGCGCCGACGAAGAGCCGACCGGCCGCAATGGCCCCGCCTACCACCCCACCATGGGATCGGGCGGCATGGGCATGGGCGGCTCGTTCTAGCCGACACGCCCGGCGCCGACCCCTCGCATGCCCGTGGCCGATCCGACGATGCTGACACCCGCCGACATCCGCTTTTCCGTCGCGCCGATGATGGACTGGACAGACCGGCATTGCCGCGTCTTTCACCGTATCCTGTCGCGCCGGGCCCGCCTCTACACCGAGATGGTGACCGCGGGGGCGGTGATCCACGGCCCACGCGACCGGCTGCTCGGCTTCGACGCGGTCGAGCACCCGGTGGCGATGCAGCTCGGCGGCAGCGTGCCGGCCGACCTTGCCGCCGCGGCCCGCATCGCCGCCGATTATGGCTATGACGAGATCAACCTGAACTGCGGCTGCCCGTCCGATCGTGTGAAGAATGGCAGCTTCGGAGCCTGCCTGATGCGCGATCCGGCGTTGGTGGCCGAAGGGATCGCGGCCATGCGGGCCGCGGTTCCGTTACCCGTCACCGTGAAGTGCCGCATCGGGGTTGACGACCAGGACCCGGAGGAGGCGCTGCCGGCCATGGCCGATGCCGTGCTCGCGGCGGGTGCCGCGGCGCTGATCGTGCATGCCCGCAAGGCCTGGCTGCAGGGCCTGTCGCCGAAGCAGAACCGGGACGTGCCGCCGCTCGATTATTCCATTGTGGCACGGCTGAAGGCGGAGCGCCCGCAGGCGCTGATCGGCATCAACGGTGGCCTCACCACGGTAGCGGCCTGCGCGGAACAGCTTACGGTGCTGGATGGCGCCATGGTGGGGCGCGCCGCCTACCATGACCCCGAGATGTTGCTCGGCGTCGATCCCACCCTGTTCGGCGAGCCTGCGCCGGTGCCGGACGGCTTCGCGGCGGTGGAAGCCTTTATGCCCTATATGGCGGGGCGCCTTGCTGCGGGCGTGCGGCTGCACGACATGACGCGCCACCTCCTCGGCCTCTTCCCCGGCCTGCCGGGTGCCCGGCTCTGGCGCCGCCACCTCGCCACCGAGGCGCCGAAGCCCGGCGCCGGGCTCGAGGTGGTGCGCGACGCGCTCGCCCATGTCACCCGCCCGGCGGCCTCACTGGCCGCGTAGCACCACGCGGTCGCGGCTGAAGGTGAAGCTCGCCAGCCGGTTGAGGAAGCTCATGCCGAGCAGGTTCTCGTGCAATGCGCCCGGCCGCGCCACCAGGGCGTCGACGTCACGCTCGTGGATCGACCCCACCGCCAGCCCCGGCAGGGTAACGGCCGCCGTCAGGGCGTGGCCATTGGCGGTCGAGACCGGGATGTCATAGCTGAGCTTGCGGGTCGCGATGCCGAGCCGCACCGCATCCTCGGCGCGCAACACCACGGTCGAGGCGCCCGTGTCGAGGATGAAGGGCAACCTGAGCTTGCCGGCTTCCGCCACGATGGAGAATTGCCCGTCCGGCTGGCGGAACACCGTCACCTCGCGGTCGCCGGTCGGCACGACGGTGCCGGGGAACACGACGGCCATCACCCGGGTGCCCACCGCGTTCAGCTCCGTCCGGTAGGCGTAGCCGGTCAGCGCGACGCCGAACAAGGCGATCCAGGTGCCGAGCGCCAGAAACCCCGCCAGGATGCGGCCGCGGAACAAGCCCGGCACCGCCCGGGCCAGAACCAGGCCGATGGCGCCATAAAACAGAATGGCGGCCCAATCGTCGTGGTCGAGCCCTCCGAGGTTCATGGCATCGCCGCGTCGGGCGGCGGAACGACGACGCCGCGCGGCAGCCCCGCATCAGGCGGCAGCCCCGCATCGGCCATCCGTCCCGGCAGCTGCCGCATGACGGTCCGGCGCGCGGCCTCGTCGAGCCCCGCCCAGAGCACGATCTCGTCGAGCGTCCGGCCACAGCCGCAGCAAAGGCCCGACGTCGCATCCATGATGCAGAGCTTCACGCAGGGACTGGAGGGTGCGGACATCGGTGGGTCTGGTCAGGGTGGTGGGGCGCGAGCTTTAACCCAGCGGCACCGTGGCGGACAGCACCAGCAGATAGGTCACCTCCGCGGCTTGTTGCCCGGCGCCCACGAGATCGCCCGTCACGCCCCGGATGTGATGCCGGGCGAGCCGCGTCACCCCGAGCGCCGCGGCAGCGCTGGCCAGCAATGCCGCCAGGATCTGCAGTCCGTCGGCGCACCCACAGGCCGGCAGCGCGGCGCCCAGCAGGCCGGCGCCCAACAGCGCCGCAGCGAGCCCCGATGGCCCATCGGCCCCGGCTGCCTGGCCAAGCCCGTCGGCACGAGCCGGCGGCAGCAGATCCAGGGGCAACAGCATCAACCCACGCGACCAGGCCGCAGCCCCGAGAAACACCAACGCCGCCGCTCCAGGGCCCACCCGCCCGATCAGGCCTTGCAGCGCTGCGACCCGCAACACCAGCGCCAACCCGAGCGCCAGCGCGCCATAGCTGCCGATCCGGCTGTCGCGCATGATGGCGAGCTTGCGGGTAACCGTCCGGCCGCCCCCGAACCCGTCTGCCACATCGGCGAGCCCATCTTCGTGCAGCCCGCCGGTGACCACCACCAGGGCCGCGATTGCGAGGGCCGCCACGGCGAGGCTCGGCAGGCCGAACCGGGCCGCCAGTACCAGCACCAGGGCCGGCCCCGCGGCGATCAACAGCCCCGCCACCGGCGCCGCCCGCAGGGTGACGGCAAGCGAGGGCAGCGGCGCAGCGGTTTCAGGAAGCGGCAGGCGCGACAGGAAGCGGGCCGCCCCCAGCACCTGTCCGATGCGATCTTCGAACGTCATGGTTCTTTCCTTCGGGCGGAACCTAGCAAGGAAGGCCGGCAAACCGAAACATGCCCGCGCGCCGTCGGAGGCGATCCGCACGGCCGGCATCGGCTGGCAGGCCCACCCGGTCGGTGCGACGGCCGCACGGGTTGCAAGCCGCGCGTCGCGGCCCTAGTGGAGCAGCGGAACGGTCCGGTGGCGGCCGCATGCAAGGTTCCCGAATGCCAAGCGGCCTTCCCTTCGACGACATCCGTGCCCTGCTGGGCAGCCTGCCGGCGCTCGATTCCGCCGCGGTCGCGGCCATCGCGGCGCGGGACGTGCGGCTCACAAAGCCGCCCGGCTCGCTCGGGCGGCTCGAAACGCTGGTGTCCTGGATGGGTGCCGTGCAGGGCAAGGAGCGGCCCAGCATGGACCGGCCGGTCGTCACCGTCTTTGCCGGCAACCATGGGGTCGTGGCCCAGGGCGTATCGCCCTACCCGGCGTCGGTGACGGCCGCCATGGTGGCGAATTTCGGCGGTGGCGGCGCCGCCATCAATCAGATCTGCGCCACCTACGGGCTTGGGCTGAAGGTGTTCGAGCTGGCGCTGGAAATCCCGACCGGCGACATCACCGAAGGTCCGGCGCTCGACGAGGCCGCCTGCGCCGCCACCATGGCCTATGGCATGGAGGCGGTGGCAAACGGCACCGACCTGCTGTGCCTCGGTGAGATGGGCATCGGCAACACCACGGTGGCGGCCGCGCTCTACCATGCTCTGTATGGCGGCGATGCCGCCGACTGGGTGGGACGTGGCACCGGGGTGGATGATGCCGGCCTCGCCCGCAAGGTGGATGCCGTCCGCCGTGCGGTAGCGCTGCACGGCTCCTATCGCACAGATCCGCTCGAACTGCTGCGGCGGCTCGGGGGCCGCGAGGTGGCCGCCATGGCGGGTGCCATCGTGGCGGCCCGCATCGAGCGGGTGCCGGTGATCCTCGACGGCTATGTGGTATGCGCCGCGGCGGCCGTGCTGCACGCGCTCGACCCGCGCCTGCTCGACCATTGCGTCGCCGGGCACCGCTCGGCCGAGGGCGCCCATGCGGCGGTGCTGCAACGGCTCGGCAAGGTGCCGCTGCTCGACCTCGGGCTGCGGCTCGGCGAAGGCACCGGCGCGGCGCTCGCGGCCGGCCTGCTGAAAGCCGCGCTGGCCACCTTCGACGGCATGGCGACCTTCGACGAGGCCGGGGTGGCCGACAAGGCCGGCTGAACGGGCCGTCAAAGCCCTGACGCGCTTTAGGCCGCCGACGAGAAGGGGTGCCGCCAGCGGACCCCGTTCGGGCCGACGCCGTCGATCTGCGGCATGGCGTCGATGACGCGCTCGGGCGGCAGCACCACGATCACCTCCGTGCCTTCGCGCACCTTGGATTTCAGCGTGAAGGTGCCGCCGTGCATCTCCACCAGTCCCTTGACGATCGGCAGGCCGAGGCCCGAGCCTTCCTCGGCGTTCTTCTGGGCCAGCGTTCCCCGGCCGAAGGACGACATCACGACGGGGATCTCGGCCTCGGGAATACCGGGGCCGGTGTCCCGGATCGACAGATATTGCCCGCGCTCGGCCGTCCAGCCGACCTTGATGGTGACCTGGCCGCCCTGGGGCGTGAACTTGATGGCGTTCGACAGCAGGTTCAACACCACCTGCCGCATGGCGCGCTCGTCCACCCAAAGGCGCGGCAGGTTGCGTTCCATCATCTCGCCCAGGCGGATCTCGCGCTTGTTGGCCCGCAGGGTCATCAGGTAGCGGCATTCCTCGACGATGCCGGCGAGGCTCACCGGCTCTTCGTGCAGGTCGTAGCGGCCGGCCTCGACCCGGCTCAGATCGAGGATCTCGTTGATCAGCGTCAGCAGGTGCTGGCCGCTCGAATGGACGTCGTTGGAATATTCCTTGTAGACCGCCACCGAATGCGGGCCGAAGAGCTCGCCCTTCATCACTTCCGAAAACCCCAGGATAGCATTCAGCGGGGTGCGCAGCTCGTGGCTCATGGTGGCGAGGAAGCGGGATTTGGCTAGGTTGGCTTCTTCGGCGCGCCGCCGTGCCTCGTCCGAGTTGAGCCTCGCCTGTTCGAGCTCGATGATGCTTGTGTCGCGCTCGGCCTTGGCCGAGAGCCCCGCCAGTTGCACCGCATAAAGCCTGCGGGCCACCACAAGGCAAAAGACCTGCGCGAAGACTGTGACGGCCGTTTCGGGCAACCGGCCCGGGGCGTATTCGAAGACCATGAAACCACTGAGCGTCAGCGTCAGCGGCACGACGGCGGCATAAAGCGCCGCCGGCAGGCTGGAGCATAACAGCGCCGTCACGCCCGATACGCCGAGCAGCGTCAACGGAAGGCTGGTTTCGGCCCGGTGATCCGGGTCTCGCGTGCAAAGCAGCGCGAAGGCGATCCAGATGGCGGCCTGCCAGCTTTGCGACACCACGAACCGGTTGCGCCAGCGCTCGATCACGACTGCATGCGGATCGGCGCGCTGGAACCGGCGCGTCAGCTGGAACGACGCCCCGAGCCCCAGCAAAGCGATGGCCATCCAGGGCAGCACCAGCGCCGGCTCGACCGAAATCGGCAGCAAAGCCCCCCAGGCGCAGACGAGCCCCGCCTGCAGCATCACGATGGCACGCTGGTTGTGGGCGAACAGCCGCAGCAGCTCGAGATCGAAGGTGCGCTGCCCCGTGCCCGACGAGGTGAGCCGCTCCCGGGCCTCGCGCATGTCCTGCTGGTGCCGGCGACGTCGCGCCGCGGCATCGGCCGAACCGCCGCGACCCTTCTCGATCATTTCAGCCGTGATCTGACTCATCGACAAGGAGGCTCGGAAACGCAACGCGGCCGCGGACGGTCGCAGCCTCGCAAAGAACCGTTAACGCTGGGCTCACCGAACCGCTAAAACGCGGCGGATCAGGCCCGTGCCGACCCGCGCACAGGCGGATTTCGCGTTCCCTGACGGTGTGTTGCAGCGATGTTCGATGAGGAAGCCCCCACGGGGCTGGAGGCGATCGTCGCGGCAGCGGCCCGGTGTCGCCTTTGCCGCGACCAGCCCCTGAAGGCGCCGCTGCCTCACGAGCCGCGACCGATCTTCAGGATCTCGGCCGAGGCTCCAGTGGTGATCGCCAGCCAGGCGCCCGGCCATCGGGCCCATGTCAGCGGCGTGCCGTTCGACGATCCGTCGGGCGTGCGGCTGCGCGACTGGATGGGCCTCACCCCGGCGCGCTTCTACGACGCCTCGCGGGTCGCCATCGTGCCGATGGGATTCTGCTTCCCGGGCCACGATGCCCAGAAGGGCGACCTGCCGCCGCGCCCCGAATGCCGGCTCGCCTGGCACGACCGCATCTTCGCGGCCCTGCCCCGGGTCGAACTCATCCTGGTGATCGGGCTTTACGCGATGCGCTATCACCTGCCGCGCCTGGGCGTCCCGGTCCCGGCCACGGCCGGGATGACGGACCTCGTGGCCGGCTGGCGCCGCTTTGCCGACACACGGCCACGGTTGATCCCCCTGCCCCATCCATCCTGGCGCAACAGCGCCTGGCTGGCCCGCAATCCGTGGTTCGCGGAAGAGCTGCTCCCCACGCTGCGCAGCGAAGTGGCGCGCTTGACCGCGTAAGGCGGTTCAGGCCGACCGGGACAGCGCCGCGCGCATCGTCTCGGCCTGCGCGGCCAGCAGGCTGCCCTCCGCCATCGGGCCGCCCGGCGGCTTCAGCGGTACACCGCTTCGCCGGGGCAGAACATGCACATGCAGGTGAAACACTTCCTGGCCGCCCGCCGCCTCATTGAACTGCTGGATCGTCAGCCCATCGACCGCGAACACCTCCGAGGCCGCACGGGCGACGCGCTGCACCCGCAAAGCCAGCGCGGCGTAAAGATCGGGCGCGAGGTCGAGCAATGTGCGGGCCGGCGCCTTGGGGATCACCAGGCAATGCCCTTCCGACCGGGGCATGACGTCCATGAACCCGAGGGCAACATCGTCCTCGATGATCTTGTGGCACGGGATCTCACCCCGGAGGATCTTGGCGAAGATGTTCTGCGGATCGTAGTCGGCCATGCGGAAAGAGGTCCTCGATGTCGCGCAGGGTCCGGGCGGCCGATGCCGCCGGGACCCGCCTTCAACCAACCCTAGCGGATCAGCGATCCGTGATCGGGGTGAAGTCGCGCTGCACGGCACCGGTATAAAGCTGACGCGGGCGGCCGATGCGCTGGCTCGGGTCCTCGATCATCTCCTTCCACTGGGCGATCCAGCCGACCGTGCGGGCCAGCGCGAACAACACCGTGAACATCGACACCGGGAAGCCCATCGCCTTCAAGGTGATGCCCGAATAGAAATCGATGTTCGGGTAGAGCTTCTTCTCGATGAAATACTCGTCTGACAGCGCGATGCGCTCGAGCTCGATCGCGGTGTCGAGCAACGGGTCGTCCTTGATGCCGAGCTCGCCCAGCACCTCGTGGCAGGTCTTCTGCATGATCTTGGCGCGCGGATCGTAGTTCTTGTAGACCCGGTGACCGAAGCCCATCAGGCGGAACGGGTCGCTCTTGTCCTTCGCCTTGGCGATATATTGCGGGATGCGGTCCGGGGTGCCGATCTCCGACAACATCTTCAGCGCCGCCTCGTTGGCGCCGCCATGGGCCGGACCCCACAGGCAGGCAATGCCGGCCGCGATACAGGCGAAGGGGTTGGCGCCCGAAGACCCGGCGAGCCGCACCGTCGAGGTTGAGGCGTTCTGCTCGTGGTCGGCATGCAGGATGAAGATCTTGTCGAGCGCGCGCGACAGGATCGGGTTGACCTTGTAATCCTCGCACGGCACCGCGTAGCACATGTGCAGGAAGTTCGACGTGTAATCGAGGTCGTTCTTCGGATAAACGAAGGGCTGCCCGATGTTATACTTATAGGCCATCGCGGCGAGCGTCGGCATCTTGGCGATCAGCCGGATCGAGGCGATCATGCGCTGCTGCGGATCAGAGATGTCGGTCGAATCGTGGTAGAAGGCCGAGAGTGCCCCGACCACACCCGTCATCACCGCCATCGGATGGGCGTCGCGACGGAACCCCTGGAAGAAGCGGGCCATCTGCTCGTGCACCATGGTGTGGCGCATGACGCTGTAATCGAAACCGGCCTTCTGGGCCTTGTTGGGCAGCTCCCCATAAAGCAGCAGGTAACAGGTTTCGAGGAAGTCGCCGTGTTCGGCCAGCTGGTCAATGGGGTAGCCGCGATGCAGCAGCACGCCCTTGTCGCCATCGATATAGGTGATCGAGGATTCGCAGCTCGCCGTCGAGGTAAAGCCGGGATCGTAGGTGAAGACGCCGGCCTGCCCGTAAAGCTTCGAGATGTCGACAACGTCCGGGCCGATGGTCCCGGATCGCACGGGAAGCTCGATCGACTTGTTGTCGACGATGATCGTGCCGGAATTCGCAGTCATGGAGCAGCCTCGAACCTAGGGACGGCCGGCGCACGAGGGCGCCCCCGCGGCACGACGATGGTGCAATGCGGAACGCTATCGACTCGTTCCGCTCAGTTCAAGATGGGCGTCGGCCGCCCCTGGGGCGGGGTGGCCCAGGCCTATTCCTCCTTGAAGCCGTAATCCGGAATGCCCTGCTGGTTGCCGTAATATTTGTAGGGCAGGAACTTGCCCGACATGCCGATCTTCACGCGGTCGCCCTTCGGATTCGCCTCGCGCGAGAACTCGATGTTGAAATCGATCGCCGACATGATGCCGTCCCCGAACTCCTCCTGGATCAGCTCCTTCCAGGCCGGGCCGTTGACCATCACCATCTCATAGAACCGGTAGATGAGCGGGTCGGTCGGTGGCATCGGAGTTCCGGCGCCACGCATGGGGATCTCGTTCAGCATGGCCTCCTCGGCCTTGCTGAGACCGAACATCTCGGCCGCGCGTGCCGCCTGGGGCTTCAGCAGCTTCATCTGGCCCAGAAAGGCGCCGACGATCAGCACGTCCGACATGCCACCCACACCGTCGCAGATGTGGCGCCAGGTCCAGCCCTTCTCGCGCTTGATGTCGAGCAGCTTCTCGGTGAGGTCTTCGCGTTTCATGGGGGATCTCCGAACAAGGGTGCTGGCGTTGTCGACCGGCATCCCGGCTTTTCAACCCCGACCGAGGCTCAGCCGGGCGAAACGTCCGCCCCGATCGCGTCCGCGATGCGGCCGAGGCTTTCCGCGCGCCCCAGCACGGCCAGCACGTCGAAGATGCCGGGCGAGGTGGTGCGCCCCGTCAGCGCCGCCCGCAAGGGCTGCGCCATCTGCCCGAGCTTGGCTTCGATCGATTCCGCATAGGCCCGCACCGTCGCTTCCGTGGTGTCGGCCGACCAGGCCTCCAGGGCCGACAAGCGCGGCAGAAGCTGCCGCAGGTGATCGCGCCCGCCATTGGACAGGACCGCGGCCGCCTTCTCGTCGGTGCCAAGCGGCCGCGTGGCGAACAGGTAGCCGGCGCCGTCGAGCAGCTCCACCAGCGTCTTGGCGCGCTCCTTCAGCCCCGGCATCGCGGCCAGCAGCTTCGCCTCGAGAGCCGCGTCGAGCGTGGCCGCGATCGCGGCGCCGCCCGGCAGGAACGGCATCGTTTCCACGAGGTCCTGCGTGACGGCGGCCGGCGTGGCGTCGCGCATCTTGTGGCCGTTCAGGTTCTCGAGCTTCTTGAAATCGAAGCGCGACGGTGAGCGGCCGATGCCGGCGAGGTCGAAGGCGCCGATCATCTCGTCGGTCGTGAACATTTCGCGGTCGCCCTGGCTCCAGCCGAGCCGCAGCAGGTAGTTGCGCAGCGCTTCCGGCAGGAACCCCATCGCCCGATAGGCATCGACCCCAAGTGCGCCGTGGCGCTTCGACAGCTTCGAGCCGTCGGGCCCGTGGATCAGCGGGATGTGGGCCATCATGGGCACGTCCCAGCCGAGCGCCCGGTAGATGTGGGTTTGCCGCGCCGCATTGGTCAGGTGGTCGTCGCCGCGGATGATCTGCGTCACGCCCATGTCGTGGTCGTCGACCACCACGGCCAGCATATAGGTGGGCGTACCGTCCGAGCGCAGCAGCACCAGATCGTCGAGGTCGCGGTTCGGGAAGGTGACCGTGCCCTGCACGGCATCCTCGATCGTGGTCTCGCCGTCCTGCGGCGCCTTGAGGCGGATCACCGGCTTCACCCCGGCGGGGGCCTCGGCGGGGTCGCGGTCGCGCCAACGGCCGTCATAGCGTGGCGGCCGGCCTTCCTGGCGCGCCGCGTCCCGCATGGCGGTGAGTTCCTCAGGCGTGGCATAGCAATGGTAGGCGCGACCTTGCCGCAGCAGCTCCTCGGCCGCCGCGCGGTGCCGTTCGGCGCGGCTCACCTGGTAGATGACGTCGCCGTCCCAATCGAGGCCGAGCCACTTCAGGCCGTCGATGATGGCCTCGATGGCGGCCGCCGTCGAGCGTTCGCGGTCGGTGTCCTCGATGCGCAGCAGCATGCGGCCGCCGTGCTGACGCGCGTAAAGCCAATTGAACAAGGCCGTGCGGGCGCCGCCGATATGCAGGAAGCCCGTGGGCGATGGCGCGAACCGCGTGACGATCTGGTCTGACACCTCGACAACACCCTGGTCGGAGTTTTGGGAAAAGGCGCTCCGACCCTTCGAGGGGGCTTCCGCGCGCGCGGCGCTGCATTAGCATGGGCCGGGGCCCCGCATAAAGGGACGATGTCGCGCATGGCCACGGCCGCCGGCACGGTGAAGCAAGCCGCGGCCGCGCTCGGGGAACTGGCGCGGGCCGGCGGCTTGCGAGCCGCCTGGTCGGGCTTGTCTGTGCTGCTGGGCGCGGCCCTGGAGCGCGAATGGGAAGAGCGGCGCTTCTTCTTGTGGCTGCCGGTGGGCGCCGGCGCGGGCGTCACCCTGTACTTCCAGGCCGACCACGAGCCTTCGCTGCCCTATGGGGCGGCCCTATGCGGCATCGCCGCGGTTGCGGTCGCGGCAGCACGCCGCCGCCGGGGGCCGCGCCTTATCGCCGCCGCCGCGCTGGCGGTGTTGCTCGGCTTCAATGCGGCGGCGCTGCGGACGCGCCTTCTGGCCCATCCGGTGCTGGCCCGCACGCTGATCGCCAAGCTGACCGGCACCGTCGAGATGGCCGACCATCGCGCGGTCGGCACCCGTTTCGTGCTGCGGATCGAGGCGGGCCCCACCGCGCCGGCGCTGACCCGGGTGCGCCTGACGACGCGGCGCGGCGACGCGATCGAGGCGGGAGACCGTGTCGCCGTAACGGCCCGACTGGTGCCGGCCGCCCGCGCGGCGCTGCCGGGCGGCTACGATTTCGCCCGCGACGCTTATTTCCTCGGCCTCGATGCCGTCGGCTCGACGCTCGGCCGCATCGTGCCGCTGCCCCCTGCGGCCACTCCCGGCTGGGCCACAGGCTGGACCATGGCGATCGACCGTGTCCGCAACATCCTGGTGGCGCGCGTCCAGGCGACGCTCGGCGGCGACACCGGCGCCATCGCGGCCGCCATGGTGACGGGCAAACGCGACCTGCTATCGGAAGACGGCCGCGACCTGATCCGCGAGGCCGGCATCTTCCACATCATCACCATCGCCGGCGTCCAGATGACGCTGGTGGCGGCGCTGTTGTTCGGGCTCATCCGCGGCGGCCTGGCGCTGGTGCCCGGGCTGGCGCTGCGTCACCCGCTGAAACACTGGGCCGCCGCCGGCGCCATCGCGGGGGCGATCGGCTACGACCTCCTGACCGGCTCGCGCATCGGCACGCAGCGCGCCCTGTTGATGACCGTCATCATGTTCGGCGCCGTGTTGTGCGACAGGCGGGCCCTGACGATGCGCAATCTCGCCCTCGCGGCCCTGGCCGTGGCGTTGTTCGAGCCCGAGGCCATCCTGGGGGCGAGCTTTCAGCTGTCCTTCGCGGCCGTGGCGGCCCTGGTGTCGGTGCACGAAAGCCGGCATTTGTCGGGCGCCGCCGCGCGGCCGCCCCGGCCCGTCAACCTCGGCCTGCTCGGCCATGCGCTCGACCGCGTGGCCGGCCTGTTGGCCGCCGGCAGGCGGCTGCTGGTCGCCACCCTGTGCGCCACGAGTGCCACGATGCCGTTCATGGCGGCGAACTTCCACGAGATCAGCCCCTATGTGGTGATCGGCAACCCGCTGACGTTGACGGTGATCGAGTTTTTCGCCGTGCCGGGAGCGCTGCTCGGCACCCTGCTGGCGCCGCTCGGCCTCGATGGCCCGGTGTGGCACTGGATCGGGCTCGGCATCGCGATCGTGTTGTGGGCCGCGCGCCTCATAGCGGCCGCGCCCGGCGCCACGCTGCACGTGCCGGCCTTTGCGGCCTGGACACCGGCCTGCGCGGCCCTGGCCTTATCCAGCGCCGTGATCTGGCGCAGCCCGATCCTCCGCCTGATGGCGGTGCCCTTCGCGCTGGCGACGCTGGCCGGCGCCCTGTCGGGTCCGCGCTACGACCTGGTGATCGCCCCCACCGGCGACACGCTGGCGTTCCGGGACGCGAGCGGGCGGCTTGCCACGCTGGGGCACACCAGCGCCTTCGGGGCGGCCCAATGGCTGACCGCCGACGGCGACGAACGCGACCCGCAGGCGGCGGCGGGATCGCCGGAAGCGCGATGCGACCCGCTCGGTTGCGTGGCCACCGTGCTCGACGGCCGCCTGTTGTCGCTGGTGGCGAAATCCGAAGCCTTCGAGGAAGACTGCCGGCGCGCCACCATCGTGGTGACGCCGCTTTATGCCCCGGCCAGCTGCGGGGCCGAGTTGATCGTCGACCGCGGCACGCTGATCGGCACCGGCGCCGCGGCCGTGACGGTGCACAACGGCGCCCTCGTGCTGGCGCCGGCGCGGCGCCCGGGCGAGGACCGCCCCTGGTCGCCGGCCC